>JAGAZK010000009.1 GCA_017940085.1 Campylobacter sp. | reverse complement strand
ATTTAAATTTTGTCTTAATGGACAAAATAAGGGTTGCAACCATTAGCAAATAGCGATAATATCGTTGTTTATAAAGCCAAATTTATTCAAATTTTAATTATTAAGACAAATTTTTTAAATTTTTAAGCGAAATATTTTCACAAGTGAAAACTTGGTGAATAAAGTTTGCTATATTTTGGGCTTTGAGAAAATTTAATCTTTTTAAAAGCCCAAAATATAGGCATTTTGAGTATAAAAAAGTTTTTCACATATTTTGAAAAAATTCAGTTAAATTTAATACAAATTTTGCATAAAATCAAAAGTATTAAATTTGGGCATTCTAAATTAAATTTAGAAAAATTTAATTTTTCAAACTTATAAAAGAGATAAATTTGCTTAAATTTAATACCAAATTTACTTTGTGATTTCTTTTGGCAGTTCAAAGTCAAGTTCGCCAAAACTTTTATCTAACGGGGCTTTGAAGCAATAATCTAATAATTTTGTCTCATAACTATGCAAATATATTCTACTGGCTTTGTTTTTGCCGTATTTTTCGTCGCCGATTATTGCAAATCCAGCATTTGCTAAATGAACTCTGATTTGGTGAGTGCGACCTGTGTCTATTTCTACCTTGACAAGCGATTTTTTGTTTGAAACCAAAAATGGATAAACTCTACTAATAGCTGTTTTGCCGTGAGTTAGATCAATCTTAGAAAATGCACCTGATTTTGTTTTGAGTGTGAAAATTGGTAAATTTATTTCCATTTCATCAGCAAAAATACCCTTTACTGCGGCAAAATAGACTTTTTTTACTCTATTTTCTTTAAATTCTTTTATGACTTTTTGTTTAAATTCATCGTTTTTGCACATCAACAAAACACCGCTAGTTTCTTTATCTAAGCGATTTAAAAGCTCAAATTTAAAATCTTTTGCAATTTGTTCGCTAATCAAAAAAGTGGGTTTATTAATGGCAATTATATTTTCATCTTCATAAATTTTAATAGGTTTTGCTGGTTTTTGCACCTTAAAAACGCTATTTTCTTTGATTTCTACTCTAGCTAGTTCTAGTCTTTTGCCACTCACACTCACTAAACCCATATCAATCAATGCTTTAGCTTCATTATTTGAGATTTTTTCTTGAATTGCAAGTAATTTATAAGCTTTTTGCATTTTTAATCCTTAATTTGTCTTAATACTTCGTCAAAATCACATTTATTGGTGATTTTGGAGCTCAAATTTAGATGAATTAAATTTGTCAAATCATCATATTTAGCAATTTGTATTCCACTAACTGCACTAAAAAGCGGTTTTTGATTGAAATAATGTTCTCCGCTGATAATCCCGCAGCCAAATTGTGCTGCCTCAATTGGATTGTGTCCGCCGATATTTTTCTCAAAACTTCCGCAAAGCACGACTATATCGCTAATAGCATAAATATTGACAAGCTCTCCTAAACAATCAACTAAAATCACTCTTGATTTAAGTCCTTTGTTTTGGGACATTTTTTCATAACTAAGATTAAATTTAGTGGCAAATTTAGTGGCTATTTCATCAACTTCATTAAATCTTTCTGGGTGTCTTGGAGCGATAAAAAGCGTTTCATCATCGTTAAGAGTGATTTTTGAAAGAATTTGTTTTTCTTCGTTTTGATGGGAGCTAGCTATTGTAATTACTTTTTTTGTGGGCTTTTGATATGTTTTATTTGGGCTTGGCAAATTGGCTGATTTGATATTTCCTACGACTTTGACATTTTTTGCACCCAAATTTATTAATCTTTGCTTGTCGGTTTCGCTTTGAGCTAAGACTAAATCGATATTTGCAAATACAAACTTATAATAAAATTTAAATCTAAAATATGATTTATAGGATTTATCGCTAATTCTAGCATTTAAAAGTATAGTTTTGGCACCATTTTTTTTAGCTATTTTAAACAAATTTATCCAAAGATCGGTCTCAAATACGATGAGAGTTTCACATTTACTTAGCCAAAATGGCAAAAAACACTCAAATGGCAAAAATCTTACATTTTTGCTCAACTCCACAGCTTTTTTAAAGCCTGTTTGAGTAATAACGCTAATTCTTGTATCTTGTAGAGCTTTTATAAGCGGAGAAATCGCTACTACTTCGCCAAGACTGCAAGCGTGAATGTGAAATTTAGTTATTTTTGGGCGTGGATTGCCAAATAAAAAAAACCTAGCTGGGATTGATTGGTGAAATTTTGATCTCAAGCTTAGCACTGCCAAAAAAGGCAATGCTAAAATATAAATTATAAAAGAAATTAGAGTGTAAATCACTTTTTGGTAGTTTTTGTAGCTGGTTTTTTTGTGGTTGATTTCTTAGTAGCTGGTTTTTTATCGCTTGTGGATTTAGCAACTGATTTTTTAGATGATTTTTCACTAGTTTTTGTTGATTTTTTGGCTACTGTTTTAGCGGTAGTTTTGGTGGCTACTTTTGTGGTTGATTTTTTGGTAGTGCTTGATTTCGTTGTTTTTTTAGTAGCTGGTTTGGTGTCAGATTTAGTAGCTTTTGGTGTAGTCATCTTAGCAACTGGTTGATTTGGTTGCTCTTGGCTATAAATTATACGACCACAATGCGGACAAGTAACAATATCATCGCTTTTTTGGACATTTAAAAGAGTTTTGTCATTGATTCTCATAAAACAACCATAACAAGCTTGTTTTTTTACAGGCACGACAGCTGTATTTTTCGCCCATTTGCGAATTTTTTCATAAAATGTAAGAATTTTTTGATTGATTTTGCTAAGAAGTTCTTCTTTTTGTTTGTAAATCACGCTTCTTTCTTGCTCTATTGTTTGTTTTTCTTGATTTGTATCATTTTGGAGAGTTGATAATTCATCTAAAAGAGCAGATTTTTGGTTTTGAAGATCTTCTTTTGTGATATTTTTTGTGTCTATAATTCGCTCAAGTCTGATTATTTCTTCATTTGCAGCTTCTAATTGATCTTTTGCGAGCTCTTCTTCTAAATTTAGTGCTTTGATTTCTTTTTCTGTTTTTACAGAATTTGATTTTTTGGCTATTTCTTTGATTTTTGTATTAAACTCAGCAATATGAATATTTGTGCTTGAAATTTGAGCTTTGATTTCGGTGATTTCGGTATCAATTACAATGATTTGTTCATCAATTTTAGCTATTTGGTCTTTTTTGGCGTTTAAATTTTTGTTTATAGCTTCAAGTCTAGGCACATAGCTGTCAATTTGTTTGTCAATTTCTGATAAATTAACTAATTGCTCTAAATATTTATTCATTAAATTTCCTTTAAATTTGAGAAAATGGATTGATTGAGTTTGTGATTTTAGCAAAAACTTGATTTTTTTGCAAGAGTTTTGCCAAGCAGTCCCCAAAATATCGCTCACTCGCAAAGTGAGTAATATCAATTAGACTAAGCTTATTTTCATAACATTGCAAGGCTGTGTGGTATTTAAAATCTCCACTCAAAAAACAATCTGCTTCAAATGAGCCAATCAAATCAGCCCCAGATCCTGTGCAAAATGCAGCGGTTTTGATAAATTCGTTTGATTTTACGACTTTTAGGTGGTCTAAATTTAATTTATTTTTTATTTCATTTGCAAAATCATCAAATTTTTTATTTACTTCAAATTTAAGCACAAAATCATTTTGTTCAAATTTTTTGTATCCCAAAACTTCGCTTAAGACAAATTTATTGAGTGCGTGTTTGTCAAAATTTGTATGCATACAGATAAGTTTTTGGTCTTTTTTTATCATTTCAAAAACTAAATTTGATGGGTATAAATTTGGATTTAGGTTTTTAAGACCTTTGAAAATAAGTGGGTGATGAGTGATAAAAAGCGTATTTGGTGGAGTAGAATTTATTACGCCACTATCTAAATCTAAGCTCAAATAAATTTCATCAAATTCATCTTCAAATGAGCCAAGCAATAATCCAGAATTATCCCATTCTTCTTGGTCGCAAAATGGTGCAATTTGATCTAATATGGAGTAAATTTGGGCGATTTTCATAAATTTTCACTATATACCAAAGCGCAACTTTTAGCAAGTTCTCTGATTTGCAAAATATAATCTTGTCTTTGGGTCGTGCTAATAGCACCGCGGGCATCTAGGACATTGAAAGTATGGGCTGCAAGCATACAATAATCATACGCCGGAAGTGCAAGTTTGTGTTTGAGAATATTTTTGCATTCGTTTTTGGCATGTTCGAATTGATTAAAAAGCATTTTTGTATCGGCAATCTCAAAATTATATTTGCTAAATTCAAACTCACTTCTTTGATGAACATCGCCATAAGTTACTATTTTGTCATTTTTATTGTCCCAGACAATATCATACACGCTATCTACATCTTGCAAATACATAGCAAGTCGCTCAATTCCATAAGTAATCTCGCCACTAATTAGTTCGCAAGGTATGCCGCCAACTTGTTGGAAATAAGTAAATTGCGTAACTTCCATACCATCAAGCCAAACTTCCCAACCAAGCCCCCAAGCACCAAGAGTTGGGCTTTCCCAATTATCTTCTACAAAACGAATATCATGAGATTTTAGATCAAGTCCGAGTCTTTCTAAGCTTTTGAGATACAATTGTTGAATATTATCCGGACTTGGTTTTATTAGGACTTGAAATTGATAATACGACCCCAAGCGATTCGGGTTTTCGCCATATCTACCATCTGTCGGGCGACGAGATGGTGCTACATAAGCCACGCTCCAAGGCTTAGGTCCAATACTTCGTAAAAAAGTCGCATGATGATAAGTCCCAGCTCCACTTGGCATATCGTATGGCTGGACGATTAGGCAACCTTGCTCGTGCCAATAATTTTGCAAAGTGAGTATTAACTCGCTAAATGTCATTAATTTTCCTTATTATAATTTTCTACTGCTTTGTTCCACATAAGTTTGTATTTTCGTTTGACGAATTCTAACTCTTCTTGAGCTTGTTTGAGTTGAGTGGTCAAAGTCTCCACTGTGTTTCTATCTTCGTCATATAGATCTTGCATAGAATACAAAGCTTCTTTTAAAAATTTATTTTCGTCTTTTAGGACATCTAAAGTTTCGTCTTTAGCACCTAAGACTTTTTCGTGTAAATTTAAAATTGTGCCTATTGTTTTTTCGACAAAACTAGCTCCTGGCAAATTTACTAAGCTTGGATCTTGTTCTATGCTTATTAATTCGCCTTCTTTTATATTTGGAACTACGCTTAAAGAGCCTTCGTTTGCTTCAATATAAATTTTGCCACCTTCTTCTTTTGATTTCAAAGCTCCACGAGAAAGCATATCATCGACTACTTCTCTTTTTAAATGCACTAATTTGCAAAATTCTTCAATTTCAAGATAAGTTTTCATGACTAACCTTTCAATAAAACTTCTATTTTTTTAGAATCTTCTTCTAAATTTTTAGCTTGTTTTTCTCTGTCTTCAAGCAATTTCATACCCAAAGCTGTATCGCTTAGAGCAAGAATTTGGATAGCCAAATAAGCCGCATTTTTAGCTCCAGCTTTTCCTATGGCAAGAGTAGCTACTGGGATACCTGCTGGCATTTGCACTGTAGAATACAAAGCATCTACTCCGTCAATTGCTGATCCACCCATAGGCACACCAATTACTGGTTTTATCGTATTTGCGGCGACTGCTCCTGCTAAATGAGCCGCCATACCAGCCATACAAATAAACACATTAGCTCCACGATTTTCGGCATCTTTTATATAATTTTTCGTTCTTTCAGGGCTTCTATGTGCTGAAGAAATTATCAATTCATAAGAAACTCCAAATGAACTCAAAATTTTTGCAGCTTCAGTGGCGATCTCATAATCGCTTTTGCTCCCTATTATTATACTAACAAAACTCAATTTCTCTCCTTAAAAAACTAAATTCAGGCACTGCACAAGGACTTTTTATTTCATTTATATTTCCGCTATGAATTTCTGAAAATTCCTTGTTTGTAGATGATATAATTTTATTAAATTTCATAAAATATTTGCCATTTTGATTAAAAATTTCACCAATTTCATTTTTGATTGTTTGAATTTTAGCTGATTTTGGGGCAAAAATTTCATAATTTTCATTTGGAATTATTTTAAATTTGACCCTAAAATGAAGCCCATCTTCGCTAAAAGCATGAACTTGAGATGAGCCATTAGAAATACTAGTGAGTAAATTTTGCGTATTTGTTCGCTCAAAAGGACGAGCGACTAAATATCCGTCTGTAAATCCGCGATTTTTGAGTGTTTTTAGCTCATTTTGGTAAATTTGTGCATTAAATTTATTCTCAATACTGTCATCAATAGCGTTTCTATAGGCGTTTGTAGCACAAGCTACATAATATTCGCTTTTTGTGCGACCTTCAATTTTAAGGCTGTCTATGGCTTGGGATTTGATTATTTCATCAATATGCGAGACTAAATTTAAGTCTTTTGAATTGAAAATATGTGTTCCATTTTCGTTTTGTTCGAGTCTAAAAAGCGTGTTGTTTTCATCGCTTTTAGCATAAAGTTCATATTTAAAGCGACAATCATTGGCACAAGCTCCACGATTACTAAATCTACCGCTTTGGACTGCAGATATTAAACACCTACCCGAATACGCAAAACACATAGAGCCATGACAAAATGCTTCTATTTCTAAATTTGGTAATTTTTCTTTGATTAAAACTGCGTCTTTTAGGCTCATTTCACGAGCCGCAACTATACGACTAGCACCCATTTCATGATAAATTTGGGCATCTAAATAATTCATAATATTTGCTTGGGTTGAAATATGCAAATCAGTATTTGGTGCGATTTCTTTTGCCATTTTCATAACAGCTGGAGTCGCTACTATGAAGGCATCTACGCCAAATTCAGACATTTTTTTGATATGTTTTTTCATAGGTTCAAGTTGTCCATTAAATGGAAAAGCATTTAAAGTGGCGTAAAATTTTTTATTGCTTTTGTGCGTTAAATTTACTCCTTTTTCAAAGCTTTCTAAATCAAATTCTTTACCAGATCTAGCTCTTAGAGAAAAACTTCCTACACTCGCATAAACAGCGTCAGCTCCATATTGTAAAGCTATTTTGAGTTTGGTTAAATTTCCAGCTGGTGCAAGAAGTTCTGGTTTTTTCACTTTTTGCCCAAAGAATTTATCAAAGCTTCAATATCATCATCGCTCATAACACTTTCTGTGCTTGTATCGCCTTGTATATGGACAGCAGATGGAGCACGACTTTTATCATCAATACTACTTTCAAATAAGCTATTCATATATTTGCTCAAAGCTCTCATGACATTGATTACTCTTTCTATTTTTTGACGATGAATATCTTGATATTGCATCATATCCATAGTATTCATAATTTCATTTTGACCATCTTGAATTTTTGTCATAATATCGCTAATTTCATCTAATAATTTTTTATTTTTATCCAAAGCTTCTTTAAATGTCTCTACATTTGGAAATTTATCGCACAATTTATTAAAAAGTTCAATATTGCTTTCTACTACGACTTTATTGTCGTTTGCGACATTTTCAATATCTACTAAGAAATTATTGATCAGATCTAATTGATCAAACATTTGTGTAGCTTTTTCTTCTGAGTCCTTAGTAACATCATCGAGTTGTTGGACCATTTTATGATCTGAAGTCGGT
>JAGAZK010000108.1 GCA_017940085.1 Campylobacter sp. | reverse complement strand
TAAGTTAGCACCTTTATGGAGATACAGAGCTCTTATGGGTGGATTTAATAACTTTAAGCACGAATATATAATGATTTTCCAAAAAGACGAAAAACATTTGCGAAAAATTGAAAAGCTAAATAAATTAGAAGCCGTAAAAGATATAATCGCTTTAAAAGACTATGAAGAAGCCAAAAAAGAATTTGATGATTATTCGTCTTTGTTGCAAACTCAAATCGCAAAATTAAATGAATTAAAGAGCAAATTTAATGCTTTTGTAACTACCACAAAATCAGCGTGGCTTGATGAGCTGATTAACAAAACCCAACAAGCAAATTTATTAAATGCTGAAATAAATACAGTATCTTTTCAAACAAAACAACAAATCATAAGCTCTCCTGCTAACGGCTTCGTGGGCAAACTTTTGATTCATACTATCGGATCTGCTGTAAATTCTGGCGATCAGCTTATCACAATAATCCCAAACAATGAAAAACTCATCGCTAAAGCAAATGTTTTAAATAAAGACATTGGGTTTTTAAATTTGGGTCAAAATGTTGCTATCAAAGTAGAGACATTTAATTTTCAAAAATACGGCAAGATTGACGGAAATCTTACCCATATTGCAAATGATTCTATCAAAGACGAAAAACTAGGAGAGATTTATGAAATAAAAGTAGATTTGAGCAAAAATTCTCTCCTTGTCGATGGACAAGAGAAAAAAATTGAGCCTGGAATGAATATCACAGCTGAAATTAAAGTCGGTAAAAGACGAGTAATTGAGCTATTTATTTATCCGATTATCAGGTATTTAGATGAAGGATTAAGCGTAAGATAATGAAAAAATCGCTTTTGGCTTTAATTTTGGTGTTTAAATTTGCTTTTTGTGGAGATAAACTAACATTTGAAAATTTGTTTAGCCAAAGTATCAAGAGCTTCCCAAATATACAAATCAAAAAATTAGATCAACAAATCGCTTTAGCAGATTTAAAATATGCTAGGGCTGAGTTTTTCCCAAGAATTTATCTTAGTGCAAACAGCGAATATTCGCAGAAATTTGATGATGATTATTACAGATCTGCTTATATCGGAGATGAAAGCATTATTTCAAGCACAGGTTATCAAAACTCAGCTTCAATCGTATTAAGATACGATATTTTCAAGTTTTATCAAGACAAATACAAATATGATGCAGCTAAAAGCAAAGTCTCATTTGCTATAAATGATGAGTGTGATTATACGCTGGAATTGGGATTAAATTTGCTAGAAAATTACTATAAAGCTATAAATTTAAAGCACCAAATCGCAATAAACTCCCAAATTTATAGCTATTACAAGACACTTCTTTTATACACAAAACGCCTTAATCAAGCAGGTCTTGCCCCAAAAACTCAAATCACCCAATACGAAATCACACTAAGTAATACAAAAGCTAAATTGTTAAATTTACTCCAAGAAAGCCAGTATGTTTTAGGAGAGATTGAGTTTGTAAGTGGTGTGGAGATAAATGATATAAATCAATTAGCTGATTTATCTGATGAGAGTTTTAGTTTTTTGAGCTTTGATGATACTTTTAGAGCCAAAAAACTATCAGACGAAATAATGCAAAAAGAGCTTTTATTAAAATCAGCTAAAAGATCGTATTTCCCGACTATTTCTTTGTATGCAAAATATGATTTTTATGGTTTTGATGATGAGTTTAGCAATTCATACAAACAAACTAAAAAACACGGCTACAAAATAGGATTAAATTTTTCTTTTGATTTGTTTGATGGTGGTAGAAAATCAGCCCAAATCTCAAATGCAAAAGCCGAGCTTCAAAAATCTAGATTAAGCAAAGAACTCGCCCAAAAAGAATATGAAAAGCAAATTAGAAGCTTAAAAGCATTTATTGATTCTAGCTTTGAAACTAGGGGAAATTTAGAAAAATTGTATGATGATTCAAACAAAGCCCTTAATATGGCTAGTCGCTTAAATGAAAACTCCCAAATCCCAAAAACCGAACTCTTAATAGCACAAATAGAAAATTTGCAAAATAAATTAAGCTTAAATGAATATCTAAGCACACTAAAATACAATATCAAAAAAGCAAATTTATTAAGTAAGCAAAATTGTGATTTCACAGGGAGTTTTTAGTAAATTTAAATCCATTTTAAAATACTTTTAAAATGATTTAAAAATCCAAATTTATAAGTAAATTTAGTTCTAAATTTGCTTTAAATTTACTCTGCATTTGGTGGATAAATTTGCACTAAATTTGATTAAATTTGCTTTGCAATCTGGATCTGAGCTCGTCTGCGATTTTCTCGCCGTCTTTGATATTTGTTTTGATAAATTTATCCAAATCACTCAAAACTTCAAATAATTTTTCTTCCCAAATTTGCGAATTATTGTTGTTTGCGTGGAATTGTGTTATCAGCTTGATTTTTGATTTTATAGCCACAAGATCGTTATTATCATCGCAAAGTGTAGAAATCTCATCAATTTCTTTTAAAATTTGCTCACAAAACACTAAGTATTTATTAATCCCAACATCAAGTTTTGGAGCAAGTTTGTTTATATTGATATAAATCAAAAACCCAGCAACCAAAGCCGCTCCTATCATTAAAATAATGTCATTTTCGTTCATGTTTTATCCCGTTTATTGCGACTATCAAAAGACTAGTCCAAATAAGTGCAAAGCTGATTATTTTATATAAGCTTAATTCTTCGCCGTATATAAACACAGCCACCATCATACTCAAACTTGGAGAAATATATTGCATAAAACCAATCGTAGAAAGTGGTAAAAATTTAGTAGAAGCTGTAAATGTCAAAAGTGGCAAAATCGTAACCAAACCGCTAAAAAAGAGCAAAATGCCATTTAAATTTGGCTTAAATTCGCTCATTCCATTTAAACCTAAATATGTCAAAAATATTAATGCAAATGGCAAAATCAGCATTGTCTCGATAAAAAGCCCCTCAAAGCTTGGCACACTAAGCTTTTTGCGTATTAGTCCATATAAAGCAAATGAAAATGGAAGTATGAGCGAGACAAATGGAAGTCTGCCAAGTGCGTAAATTTGGACAAAAATCGCAATAAATACGATAAAAATTGAGATTTTTGCAGCTAAATTTAGCTTTTCTTTTAAAAAAATTGCACCCAAAAGTATGGAAAAAAGCGGATTTATAAAATACCCAAGACTAGCTTCAAGGATATGATTTAAATTTACAGCATATATGTAAATACCCCAATTTGAGCTAATCAAAAGCCCAGTAAGTAGTAAATTTAGTGTAACTTTTTTGATTTTTAGAAGTCTTTTGACATTTTTTAATTTTTTGAAAAAATACAAAAATAAAAAAAGTAAGAAAAACGACCAAATAATTCGGTGTGAAAGGACTTGCAAGGCTCCTACATGCTCAATTGATTTAAAATAAATCGGAAAGATACCCCACATAATAAATGTAGCTAGGGCAAGAGCCAAGCCTTTTTGGTGATTATTCATTTTTGCATTTTTGCGTAGTTAAAAATATATTCAAATCCAGAATATAATGTCAAAATCACAGCCACCCAAAGCAAAATTTCTCCGCCCCACCACTGCATACACAAAAATCCAATTGCTATCATTTGGATTGTGGTTTTAAGTTTGCCACTAAATTTAGCAGCGATATTTATGTTTTCAGTAGCCAAAACTACCCTAAATCCTGTGATAAAAAATTCTCTTACAAGTATCAAATAAACTGCCCAAGCATTTGCTCTATCAATAATCATAAGTCCCAAAAATGCAGCTAAAGTCAGCATTTTATCAGCTAGTGGATCTAAGATTGCTCCTAGTTTTGTTTTTTGATTCCAAGATCTAGCTATATATCCATCAAAAAAATCAGTCAAACTAGCAACAGCAAAAATCACAGCCGAAAAATAATTTAGCCAACTAATCAAAACTGGATCGTTTTCGTTTTTTAAGGCTAAAAGTAGAGCAAATAAAATCGGTGCTAAGATTATTCGCAAAACTGCTAGGGCATTTGGTAAATTCATTTAAATGTCGTTCCGCCGTCAATTATAAATGTGTGTCCAGTTACCCAAGATGCTTTTGAGCTACACAAAAACACACATGCTCCACAAAGATCTTCTGGTTGGCCCATTCTACCTAGTGGGCTTAGGTTTGCAGTTGTGTCTCTGACTTCTTCGTAATTTGTAAATGCTCTCAAAGCGTCAGTTTCAATAGGTCCGCCAGATACTACATTTACACGAATATTTTTTTCTCCAAGTTCTGTTGCAGCATATCTTGCCATAGCTTCAACTCCGGCTTTTGCTGTGCCGTGTCCGCTGTAATGCTCAATATAAACTCTATTTCCAGTGGAGCTTAGAGTGATTATACTTCCGCCACCGACTTTTTCCATTCTTTTAGCGGCTTCTTGAGCTCCGCACACGAAAGCATCGATAGTAGCAATGAAAATATTATTCAGTCCTCTTGGTTTGAGTTTCATAAATTTAGTATATCCACCAGCTACAGCACGACCTGAAATAATCGCATTTGATATAAAAAAGTCAATTCTATCAAAATCTTTGTCAATTTCTTCAAAAACTTCTTTGTAAGTTTCAGGTTCAAGTATATTTAGAGCGTAGCATCTGGCTTTAATTTTATATTGTTTTTCAAGCTCTTTGGCTTGATTTTCAGCCATTTCTTTATTGGAATTATAAGTAAATGCGATATTTACACCAAGTTTGGCAAACTCAAGCACGATAGCTCTGCCTATTCCCCTAGTCCCACCACTAATTACAAGGGTTTTGCCTTTAAATTCATTAATCATTTCTTTCATTAAAATCCTTTAATATCGTAGTTTTTCATAGCTTCTTCAATCTTTTTTAAATTTTCTTTGCTAGGCTCACAAAGCGGCAATCTATACTCAAGTGTATTGATTAGACCAGCTATATGCATAGCAGCTTTGATCGGTATTGGATTGCTCTCGCAAAATAAAATTTTGTTGATTTTGTAAAGTTCATCATTTAAAGCTTTTGCTTTTGAAAATTCCCCATTTAATGCAAAATGCACAAGATCTGCTGTCATATTTGGGAGTAAATTTGAAGTTACTGAAATCACGCCTTTGCCGCCATTTGCCAAAATAGGATAGTTTATCGCATCATCTCCGCTAAATACGAACAAATTTGGCTCATTTGCGAGTAAATCCACTACTCTTTCAATACTTCCACTCGCTTCTTTAATCGCAAAAATATTATCACAATCTCTAAACAACCTAACAGCTGTATTTGCCGCTATATCTGATCCTGTGCGACCAGGCACATTGTATAGCACAACAGGAATATCAACAGAATTTGCGATTTCTTTAAAATGCCTATAAAGCCCTTCTTGGGTAGGTTTATTATAATACGGAGCCACAGACAAAATCGCATCAGCTCCGCATTTTTGAGCAAATTTAGCTAAATCTACTGCTTCATGAGTAGCGTTTGAGCCAGCACCGGCTAAAACTTTCACACTTGTATTTTTGCAAGTATTTACAGCTATCTCAATACAAATTCTATGCTCATCGTGAGTTAGAGTAGCACTCTCGCCTGTAGTTCCTACAGGAACTACACAATCAATTCCTAATTTGATCTGCCTTTTTATGAGTTTTTCATAGCAGTTTTCATCAAGTTTGCCATTTTTAAACGGCGTAATTAGAGCAGTCATCGCACCGCTAAGAGTTTGTTTCATTGTTTTCCTTTTAAGATTATCGTTGTTAATTTGTCATTTATTAGGTATTTTTTTGCCATATTTTGCAAATCTAATCCGCTTAATTTGGCTGTATTTTTCTCTAAATCCAAAAGTGGCTTTAAATCGCCTCTTGCTATGTATCCTGCATAAAGCTGGGCTATATTTGAAGCACTTGCGAGTGAATATACAAAATCAGATTTAATTGAGTTTTTGAGTTTGGTTAATTCGTCTTTTGGGACTGGTTTTGTTTTGCAATCTTGTATGATTTTTAGGATTTTTTCTTTGACTTTTATGGCTTCTACGCCCGGATTACAAACAGCTATGATTATAAACAAAGACTCATCTTTTAAATCTAGAGCGTAGGCGTCTATTTGATTGACTAAATTTAATTTATCAATTAAATTTTTTCTCAAAAGTGAGCTTTGTCCATCACTCAAATAATCTCCCAAAGCTGAAATTGCGGTCATATCTTTGTGATTAAATGGCGGGATTTTATAAGCAAGTGCGCACATTTCAACTTCGCTTTCTTTGTAAATCACGGCTGATTTTTCGCCCTTTTGCTCCATTTCTTTGAAATAAAATTTAGGTAAATTTGCTTTGTTTTTGATGTTTCCAAAGTATTTTGTAGCTAAATTTAGAGCAGTTTGTTCATCGCAATCACCAGTAATCATCAAAAACGCATTTTTTGGTTGATAATAAATTTGATGAAAATTCTTTATATCATCAATAGTCCAGTTTTGAATATCGTCCATAAAGCCAATTGGTGTCCAATGATACGGGTGATAATCAAATGCCAAATTAAAAAGACTAAAAAACAAATAACCAAAAGGATTATTATCAGTTCGCCATCTTCTTTCTTCTGCCACGACTTGGCGTTCTGGTTGAAATTCATC
>JAGAZK010000107.1 GCA_017940085.1 Campylobacter sp. | reverse complement strand
CCCAGTATATGAAGAAAAATTTAGAGAATTATCACACAAAAAAGACGAGTTAAATAAGCAAATTTATTTACTTTTTAAAGATCTCCAAAGGCAAAAATCACTAATAGATGGCTCAAAAAAGCATGTCAAAGATATTCAAGACAAAATTGAAGAGCTTGATAAATTAGGCAGCGAGACTCCAGTTTTGTTTTTGAATAAACTCAAAGATTATCAGACTTTGGTTTATGAATACAATGAATCTTTAAAATCATACAAAAACAAGCAATCTCAAGTATCTCAAATCAACAAAGACATACAAGAAATACAAAATTTAATCTTTGATTCGACTATAATCAACAAAAGCAAATGGAAAGATATGAACGAAATTCGCTTTCATTTGATAGAGCCAAGACAAGATATTATTTACAATACCCGTAAAAACGAGTTTGTCAAAGCCATAAAACTCAAAAAAATAGAAACAAGCGATCTAAAAATAATCTACGAAATCGACAAATCTGGGATAATTGCATGATTAAAGCAATAGAAGGAATAATTACAAAAAAAGACCCAACTTATTTATGGCTAAAAACTGCTAGTGGAATAAGCTATGGTGTGGGAATATCGTTATTCACAAGCTCAAAATTAGAGCAGGGGAGTAAAATAGAGCTTTTGATTACTCAAATTATTAGAGAAGATGCAAATTTATTATTTGGATTTTTAGACAGAAGCGAACAAGAAGTTTTTGAAATGCTCTTAAAAGTAAGTGGAATAGGGACTGCGACAGCTTTGGCAGTTTGTTCTGGTATGAATCCTGATAGTATTAGATCTGCTGTAATGAGCGGCAATGAAAACGCATTTAAGCAAATCCCCGGAATTGGTCCTAAAACAGCAAAATTATTAATTGCTACACTAAGTGATGCTAAATTTGGTTCAAATTTAGCGATAAATAACTACCAAAGTGAAGCAATAGCAGCACTTGAAAGTTTGGGATACAAAAAAGAAGTGATTGTAAAAGCATTAAATGGTTGTGTTGCGACAGATACAGCAAATTTAGTCAAAGAATTGCTCAAAAAATTATACAAAGGATAAAAAAATGAAATTTGGCATAGTTTTCGGTGGAAATAGTTACGAACACGAGATTTCTATAGTCTCAGCAGTAGTAATGAAAAAAGTCTTAAAAGCAGATCTTAGTTTTATTTTCGTAGATCAATTTAGGAATTTTTATCAAATCCCAGCTAATAAAATGAGAGCGACATTTTTTAGCTCTGATGAATACAAAAAATGCAAAAGACTTTATCTAAGAAATGGCGGATTTGCCACTCACGGGATAGTAAAAATGAAGCCTTTGAATATAGATTGCTATATAAATTTAATTCATGGCAAAGACGGAGAAGATGGCAAAATAGCAGGATTATTTGAGTTTTATAATCTAAAATTTATTGGCCCTAGACTAGAAGCCTCGATTCTTAGCTACAACAAAGAATTAACCAAACTTTTGGCAAAAAATTGTGAAGTAAAAACCCTACCTTATGAGATGATTAGACGAGAAGACAAAGTCCAAACTGAGTTTCCATTTATTCTCAAACCAGCAAGATTAGGTAGCAGTATAGGAATAAGCGTAGTCAAAGAAGAAAGCGAACTCGATTATGCCCTAGATGTGGCATTTGAATTTGATAGCGATGTTTTGGTTGAGCCTTTTAAAAGTGGCGTAAAAGAGCTAAATTTAGCTGGATTTAAAGCAGATGATGAGTTTGTTTTTTCGATGATCGAAGAGCCACAAAAAAGCGATTTTTTGGATTTTGAGCAAAAATACTTAGCTTTTGGTGGCGAAAACAAGCCTAAAAAAGCCGTAATTGATGTCAAATTAGAACAAGAGATTAAAAACGCTTTTGTAGCGATTTACAATAGCGGAAATTTTGATGGTGCTTTGATTAGGCGTGATTTTTTTGTGATTGACGGCGAAGTTTATTTAAATGAGATCAATCCAAATCCTGGAAGTTTGGCGAATTATTTATTTGATGATTTTTCATCATCTATTAAAAAACTTGCAAACTCCATAAAACTACAACAAAACATTAAAATAAACTACAAATTTATTAATTCAATCACAAAAGATAAAGGCGGAAAACTATCGTCCTAAGATGATTTGCTTTAAATTTGCTCAAATTTGGGCTAAATTTAAAGCAAAGCTAGTAAAACTACAAACTAATTTCACAAAACCCGTTTAAAAGCCAAATTTAAATTTAGGCGTGGAAAATAGGGCGTTTGAGCTAATTTCAAATAAAATAGGGCATTTATATGGCTTATTTGGTAAATTTAAATGAGTTATAAAGCAATTTTTTTGCTTTTACAACAATAAATTTAAATCCAAAAAAGTAAGCAAAAAAATGCAAAAATTTAAATAAATTTATCCAAATTTATTCCAAAAAATCTCAAATAAATTTGACAAAAAAATTGACAAATTTCAGAGTTAAAATCCTAGAGATTTTGCAAAAAATAAAAGCTATAAAATATAAAAATTCTAAGTAAAAAATATCTATCAAAACTTATTTTTTAAAAAAGCAAATTTAATCAAATTTGCTCACAAATGCCTATAAATACGAGCTTTTAAAAAGGTAAAATCAGTGCTTTTTTTATAGTTTTGTATTGAAAACTATAATTTTCAAACTTTTTTATATTTATTTTTTTGCCCCTGTTTTGACAAAAATAAATTGCAAAAATAACAGCATTTCAAAGGTTTTACATTTTGTGTGATAAAAATTTATTCACGAAATTTTTAATAATATTTCTTTTATTCATTTACGCATAATTATGCGTAATATTTTGTGTATTTTTTGATTTGATTTTTGAGATAAATTTTGATGATTTTCAAACAAATTTATTTAATACTTTTGCGATTATTTTTTTCATTTAAATTTATTTTGGATTTTTTACTGATTTGACAAAATGAATTTTTGAGATGCAATCAAATTTACTAAAACAATTTTTATCAATGCCCTATTTTTGCTAAATACACAAAAAACCTATTCAAACGCCCTATTTTCCACGCCTAAATTAAATTTGGCTTTTAGACGGGTTTTGTGAAATTTATTTGTAGTTTTACTAGCTTTGCTTTAAATTTAGCTCAAATTTAAACAAATTTAGCTCAAAACTAGCTAAAAT
>JAGAZK010000106.1 GCA_017940085.1 Campylobacter sp. | reverse complement strand
GAAGTTGGCAAGATCTTAGACGGTTATGAAAAAAGAATTGCCGCTATCAAAGAAAAAGTCGGTGGAAAAACTGCAATCATCGGTTTAGTTACAAAATCAAGCTTTAATACGCTTGGAAATGAGAGAAAATGTGCCATAATCACCACAGATATGGGCTTTGAAAATGTCGCAAAAAATTCAAAAAGCGAACACGGAAGCGAATCATCATTTGAGCTTTTAGTTAAGTTAAATCCTGAATATGTTTTTGTGCTTGATCGCGACAACGCAATCGGCACGGCAGGAGCGAAAACTGCAAATGAAGTTATGGATAACGAGCTTGTCAAAAAAACAGACACATTTAAAAACGGCAAATTATTTTATCTAACTCCTGCTGTTTGGTATCTCACCGAAGGCGGAATTACCGCTTATGATATGATGTTAAAAGACATTGAAAACGCATTAAAATAAGCAAATTTACAAAAAAGGCGGTTAAATTTAACCGCCTCATACAACAAATTTATTTTGAAATATCAAATTTAAACGCTAATTTCTTTTATATCAGCAATTTTCAAAAACGCATTGTAAATTTGACCAATTAAAGCTATGCGATTTGCTTTGATTTTTGGATTTTCGTGGTTTATCATCACAGATTCAAAAAATTTATCAATTTCATTTTTCAAGCCAAACAAATTATTTAAATATTTTTTTGGCTTATTTAAATCAAGCTCAAGCGATCTAAATGCTTCAAATAAAGCCTTTTCGCTCTCATCTTCAAACAATTTCTCATCAATTTTGCCGATTTTGTTGTCTTTTAAGATATTTGCAAGTCTTTTAAAAGTATCAAAATTGGCATCAAATTCGCTACTTTTAACAATCTCATCTAGGGCTTTGATATTTAAATTTAGCTTTTTAATATCGCTCTCACCGCTACTCAAACAAGCACTTATTACAGACGAATTTGCTTCATACATAGTAAAAAGTCTATCAAAAATAAAATCTTGCAATATTTTGAGATCAAATTTTTTGTAATTTTTTGAAATTTGCTTCAAAATTTGCTCCACTTCAAAACTCAAATTCATATTTAAAACGATTTTTATAATTCCAGTTGCAGCTCTTCTGAGTGCGTAAGGATCTTTGTTGCCACTTGGGATTTTGTTTATACTAAAAAGCCCCATCAAAGTATCTAATTTCCCACAAATTGCAACAATGCTAGAAAATAGATTTTTTGGGCACTCGCTTTGCTCTCCAGTTGGCAAATACTGCTCTTTTATCGCATTTGCGACAAGTTCGCTCTGCCCTTTTGACTTAGCATAATAAGATCCCATAATTCCTTGCAAATCAGTAAATTCATATACCATTTGTGTGGTAAGATCGGCTTTTGAGAGCATTACTGCTTGTTTTAGCTCTTGCAAATAATCTTCTCCACACTCATTTTGCAATTCTTTTGAATAAATTTTTGCTAAAATTTGGACGATTTCACATTCTCTGAGTTCTTTATCATACATAGATCCAAGTCCGTCAAGATAAGTGATATTTTTGAGTTTCTCAGCATTAAATTCAGCTCTTAAATCACTTTCCCAAAAAAACTTAGCATCGCTAAGTCTTGCTTTTAGGACTTTTTCATTGCCTTTTATGATTAGATCTTGATTTTTGGCACTAGAGTTTGAAACTATCACAAAATGATTACTCAATTTTCCATTTTTTTCCACTGGAAAATATCTTTGATTTTCCTTCATAGAAGTAATAATAACTTCTGATGGCACTTCTAAAAAGCTCTCATCAAAACTTCCAAATAATGCCACAGGATTTTCTGTGATCGCTGTAACTTCATTTAAAAGATCTGGATCTATTTGGATTTTTATATTATTTTGGATTTGAATTTCTAAAAAATCAGCCGAAATTTTTGCCATTCTGTCATTTGATTTGAGCATAACGCCATATTTTTCAAGCTCTGAGAAATATTCATCAATATCATCAAATTTAATCTTTTCATATCCAAAATCTCTGTGTGGATAAAATGCTTTTTGGCTTTTTATTCCAAAAATTTCAATCCCTAAATCTTGATTATCTAGCATACAAATAAGAGATCTTAATGGTCTGATAAATTCAAACTCGCCCCTACCCCAACGCATTGATTTGCCAAAATTTAAACTATTTAAAAAATTTAGCATAGCAATAGGCAAAATTTCTTTAGTTGGTTTGCCTTTATTTAGGCTTTTGAAATACAAAACTTCTTTGCCACCGATTTCTTTAAACTCAAGTTTATCCAAACTCAAATAATATTTATTT
>JAGAZK010000105.1 GCA_017940085.1 Campylobacter sp. | reverse complement strand
TGAAATTTCAAAAAATTTAATCAAAGAACTTGAAAATTCATCAGATGTCGAAATAAAAGTAAATCCTGAAGATTTTGAGTATTTACAAGAAAAATTTAATGGCAAAGTCAAACTTACTTCAGATGATGCTATATCAAAAGGCGGCGCTGTCGTGCTTAGCAAAAGTGGCAATATTGATGGAAATTTGCTTACTAGATTTGAAAAAATACAAAAAATTCTAAAAGAATAAAATGAACATAAAATCCAAAAATATTGATGAATTAAACGAACTTTGCACTCAAATTCGTCAAAGAATCCTTTCAGTTGTAAGTAAAAACGGCGGTCATTTAGGTTCAAATTTAGGCGTTGTAGAGCTTAGTGTGGCTATGCATTTTGTTTTCGATCCGCTAGATGATCCTTTTATTTTTGATGTTAGTCATCAATGCTATGCTCATAAATTATTAAGCGATCGTTGGGATAGCTTTGAAAGCCTTAGACAAACTGGTGGAATTAGCGGCTATACTAAACCAAATGAAAGCAAATTTGATTATTTTGTAGCAGGGCATAGCTCTACTTCAATTTCACTTGCTGTTGGGGCTTGTAAAGCAATTAAGCTCAAAAACCAAAATAGAGTTCCTGTGGTTTTGATAGGAGATGGAGCATTAAGTGGCGGAATGGTTTATGAGGCTTTAAATGAATTAGGAGATAGAAAATATCCTTGTGTGATTATTTTAAATGATAATGAAATGAGCATTTCAAAGCCTGTTGGGGCTATTAGTAAATATGTCTCACAAATGATGGCAGGGCAGTTTTATCAAAATTTCAAAAATAGAGTTAATCAATTTTTAGAATATATGCCAGATTCTGCTGCTTATATGGCAAAACGCTTTGAAGAGGGATTTCGTTTGATTACGCCCGGAATGCTATTTGAAGAACTAGGGCTTGAATATATAGGTCCTATTAATGGACACGATTTAGAAGAGATTATTTCTACTCTCAAAACCGCTAAAAATCTCAAAAAACCAGTAATTGTCCATGCTCAAACGATTAAAGGCAAAGGCTATGAGCCAGCACAAAGCGATTTTGAAAAATGGCATGGAGTTTCGCCATTTGATTTAGACGATCCGCAAAATACAACCAAATCAAACAAAAAATCCGCAACTGAAATTTTTAGCGAACTTTTATTAAATTTAGCCACTAAACACGAAAATATAGTTGGTGTAACAGCAGCGATGCCAAGTGGGACTGGCATGGATAAACTTATAGAAAATTTTCCTGATCGTTTTTGGGATGTGGCTATTGCTGAGCAGCACGCCGTAACTTCAATGGCTTCAATGGCAAAAGAAGGATTTAAACCTTATATTGCGATATATTCTACATTTATGCAAAGAGCTTATGATCAGATTATTCACGATATAGCTATTATGAACTTACCTGTTGTGTTTTGTATGGATAGAGCTGGAATTGTCGGACAAGACGGAGTTACTCATCAAGGTGCTTTTGATATTAGTTTTTTAAATGCAATTCCAAATTTAACTCTCATAGCTCCACGAGATGAAGCAAATTTTAAAGAAATTATGGAATTTTCATACAAATTTAATAAACCTTTGGCGATTCGTTATCCAAGAGGTAGTTTCAAACACGAATTTCTAGCCCAAAAAATCACTTATGCAAAAGGTGAAATTTTACAAAGCTCAGATTCTAAGATTGCATTTATTGGATACGGAAATGGAGTTCAAAAAGCTTATGAAGTAGCAAATTTAGCTGATTTTTCGCCAAATGTTATAGATTTGGTTTTTGCCAAACCACTAGATAGTGAGCTTTTATTAAATTTAGCCAAAACAACGAAAATTTGGTATATTTTTAGCGATAGTGCCAAAAAAGGCGGAATCGGCGAGATTTTGAGTGGATTTTTGCAAGAAAATAAAATTAATAATATTGAAATAATAAGCTTTGAGTTTGATGATAAATTTATTCATCACGGCGATACAAAAGAAGTAGAAGCAAATTTAAATCTAACTCCTGAGCAAATTTGGTATAAAATAAATACAATTATTTAAAAATTATTTTTTAATACTAATTTTATCTTTTTTTGTTAGAATATATTAAAAAAATAGGTGAAAATATGGACAATTTACAGATGTTAAAAAATGCCAATCTCAAAGCGACTCCGCAAAGATTAGCTATACTTAAGGTGCTCAAAAAACATATTCATCCAAATATTGATGAGCTTTACGAAGAGATTAAAAAAGAAAATCCAAGTATTTCTTTGGCGACTGTTTATAAAAATCTTGACACTTTGGTTGAGTCAAAAATCGCAATTGAAATAAACACTCCAAATCTCAAAACAAAATACGATATTTACGAACATCCACACGCTCATGTCGTCTGTCAAAAATGCGGATTTACTCAAGATTTGATGGACGATGTCTCAAATATTGTCAATCACCAAAGCCAATTAGAGCAAAAAATTGGCAAAAATATAGATAATTTCAGTGTTGTAGCCACAATAGACGGGTGCCAAAACTGCTCATAAGGGGTAAAAATGATAAAAAATGAGCAAAATTTTCTTATCAAAGATGAGAAAATTTACGAACTTCTTGAAGAAAATGAAGTTGATTTTTCATTTGATCAAGAGATTAAATTTTTTACCAAATTTACTCCAAAAAACAAAGTTTTTATCAAACAAACCCAAAGCAAATTTGTTCAGGTTAAAAACGGCAAATTTGATAAAATTTTAGATGATTTAGAGATAAAATTTGACGATAGAATCGGCTTTTTGCTCAAAAAAAAGATTTTTAGTTTTACAATAAATGGCGTTATTTATGAGATTAGCGAATTTGGTGAGTTTTTAAGTCCAGTTTGTATTTTGAGTGCTAAATTTGATTTAGAAACTAAACTAGATTTGCCAGAGTTTTTGAAAAAAATAGTTATCAAAGAAATAAAAAAATCCGAATATAGCGATGAGAGATTGGCACTTTTTGGCAATCCTGATTTTAAATTAGATTTCAAAGACACAATCAAAAGAGCTAAAAGAGCAGATGATATTTCTTTGTTTTCTCCTGGATTTACCAAAACTTCACAAATTATCCAAATCGTGTTTGTTTTTAAATTTGCTCTATTAAAAAGATCTTTGGATAGATATTTGCAAAAACAAAAAACTAAAAATTTACTCAAAATAAAAAATAATTTTGAGAGCATAATTGTTTTGCTTGACAAATTTGAATATATGCTAAACAAACGAATTGTCGGTAGTTTTAAAAAAGAAATAAATTATTATTTGGATCAAATTTATGAGTTTCAAAATGAAAATTATCTCAAAAAATGGCTCAACAAACTTCCATACAAAACAAAAACTATGGAAAAAAGGCACAAAAATAGCAGTATAGATAAACTAATAATCTTATTTGGTAGCGAGAGAATAAAAAATAATTTTGATAATTTTGAATTAATATTGCAAAGCGATAATTTTTTCACATCTCAAAAAGCTATATCAAACGATACAAGAATCGTTGTTTCAAGACTATTTAGAATTTCTGCCCTAAATGCTTTAAAAAATCTCTTACACCCTAAATTTAATAGACAAATGTGGCAAAGTGTGTTTGAGTTTAGAGTATTTTGTGAATTGTTTTTAGAATTATTTACCCAAAAAGGTAAAAAAATACCTAAAAAATTATCAAAAATTGTTAAATTACTTGAGCTTAATTCACAAGCAAATTTTGCCAACCAAGAGTGCGAAAGACTTGGAGTTTTAGCCGAAAGCGATACTTTAAAAACCAAAAATTTACAAGTCAAAATTAAACAAAAAACACCAAATTTATTCAAAAAAATCCACAAACTCTCCAAATCTTTGAAAATTTACTATTTTAAGGAAATTTAGTGCAAGATCAAGAAAAAATAATTCAAATGTTTGATCAAATCGCACCTAGTTATGATAGGTTAAATAGGATTCTTAGTTTTGGTATTGACAAAAGCTGGAGAAAATACGCTTGTGAATTATTAATCCAAAAATATATCAACTCAAAAATCACCATAGCCGATGTTGCTTGTGGCACTGGAGATATGATTAAATACTGGCAAGATACAGCTTATAATTTTGGTGCAAATATCGCTAAAATTATAGGCATAGATCCAAGCGAAAAAATGTTAGAGATTGCTAAAAAAAAGCATAAAAATGCAGTATTTATCCAATCATACGCTTCTAATACTAAATTAGACGAAGAAAGTTGCGATATAGTTAGTATTAGCTACGGATTAAGAAATATAGTCAATCGTCAAGAAGCTTTAAATGAATTTAATAGAATTTTGAAAATCGGTGGATATGCTGTGATTTTGGAATTTACCCAAAGACAAAAAAAAGGCTTTATAGCTAAGATTAGAGATTTTTATTTGGGCAAAATTTTGCCAAAAATAGGCGGATTTATTAGCAAAAATCCAAGTGCTTATGAATATTTGCCTAGTAGCATTGAAAATTTTGTCAGCAAAGAAACCCTAAGAGAAGAATTGCTTTTAGCTGGATTTGAAGTAGAGATTCTAAAAAGCTTTAGTTTTGATATTAGCACACTTTTTGTAGCAAGAAAAGTTAAATTTACAGATCAAATTTAATGACAGTTAGCCAACTCAATGAAGCCGCCAAAAATTTGCTTGAAATACAATTTGGTGATATTGAAGTAAGTGGCGAGATTTCAAGATTAGTTAAGCATAGTTCAGGGCATTGGTATTTTGCTCTAAAAGATGAAAAAAGCGTAATCCAAGCTGCTATGTTTAAAGGCGATAATGCCAAAGTAAAATTTAATGCCAAAGACGGAGACAAAGTCAGTGTCATAGGCAAAATCACGATTTTTCCACCAACTGGAAGTTATCAAATAGTCATCAAAAAAATGCTCCCGCAAGGCATGGGCGAAATGGAGCTCGCTTTTAAAGCATTAAAAGAAAAATTGCAAAAAGAAGGGCTTTTTGATCAGACACATAAAAAACCACTTCCAAATTTTCCAAAACAAGTCGCTATCATCACAAGCACGACTTCAGCAGCATATCAAGATATGATAAATCGCATCAAACAAAGCGGGTATTTTTTGTGTAAATTTAGTGTTTTTAACTCTCTTATGCAAGGCGAAAATGCTCCACAATCAATATTATCAGCTATCAAAAAAGCTGATAATATGGGATTTTGTGCGATTATAATCGCAAGAGGTGGCGGAAGCAAAGAAGATTTATGGTGTTTTAATGATGAGAGTTTGGCTCGTGCAATTTATCATGCCAAAACACCAATAATTTCAGCGATTGGACATGAGATTGATTATAGCATAAGTGATTTTGTAGCAGATCACAGATCTATTACTCCGACTGCTTCTATTGATGATTTGCTTCCAAATGCCGATGAGATTAGGCAAAAATTTGATTTAAATTTAATAAATTTGCAAAATTTTATTAATAACAAAATAAATTTAGCTCAAATTTGTCTCAAAAATAGCTCTTTAAATCTCAAATCCCGTGCAGTTACGCAGCAATTAAATTTAGCAGACGAAAAACTGCAAAAATTTGCTCTATCTTATAAATCCACAATCAATCAAATTTTTGCTAAATTTAATGCGATATTAGACAAAAATCAAGCTATTTTACACAAACAAGATCAGTTTTTTAAAATCACAAAAGATTTAGTAAATTTGCAAAAAGACGGCAAAAAAATCACTCTTGAAGAGCTAAAAGATGGAGATTTGGTAAATTTAATCTCCCAAAACTCAAATAAATTTGCCAAAATTTTATCTTAAAACTTAAGCTGTATAATTGCAAAAAAATTCAAAGGAAAAATATGAATAGAGTTTTAAATTTCAGTGCAGGTCCGAGCGCAATTGATCTAAGCGTTCTTAAAAGAGCCAAAGATGATTTTTTGGATTATAATGGGCTTGGCTTTAATATTATGGAAGTCAGCCACAGGGGCAAAGTTTATGACCAAATCCACAATGAAGCGATTGGCAAAATTCGCAAACTTTATAATCTAGATGATGATTATGCTGTGCTTTTTGTGCAAGGTGGCGGTCATATGCAGTTTGCTCAAGTGCCTATGAATTTGTATAATGGTGGCGTAGCTGAGTATGTAAATACGGGTGTTTGGGCTACAAAAGCTATTAAAGAGGCCAAAATTTTGGGCATAAATCATAAAATTATAGCAAGTAGCGAAGATACTAAATTTGATCATATTCCTGAGATAAATTTTAGTAGCACGGCTGATTATTGTTATATTTGTTCAAACAACACGATTTATGGCACACAGTATAAAACCTACCCAGATACAAAAGGTTCTCCGCTTGTAATTGATGCAAGTAGCGATTTGCTTAGTCGTGAGATTGATTTTAAAGCGAATGATATCGGGCTTTTGTGGGGTGGAGCTCAAAAAAACGCTGGTCCAGCTGGTGTAACTTTGGTTATTGTGCGAAAAGACTTGCTTGATAGAGTTAAAGACAATGTGCCTACGATTTTAAGGTATAAAACTCAAGCCGATGCGAACTCTTTAGCAAATACTCCGCCGACTTTTGGGATTTATATGCTAGGGCTTGTGCTTGATTGGATTATCCAAAACGGCGAATTAAATGGTATTAGTGAGAAAAATCAACAAAAAGCAGAGCTGATTTATGGATTTTTAGATAGTTGTGATTTTTATACTACTCACGCTCAAACTAATAGCAGATCTTTGATGAATGTCGTATTTAAATGCCCAAATGAAAATTTAGACAAAGAATTTGTAGCCCAAGCCGAAAAAAATAATATGATAGGGCTCAAAGGTCATAGAAATCTAGGCGGATTAAGAGCTTCGATTTATAATGCAGTTAGCTTAGAAAGTGTGAAAATTTTAGTTGATTTTATGAGCGAATTTGCTAAGAAAAACGGGTAAATTTATTAAATTTACCCCCAAATTTGATTAAATTTAGCTCAAATTTAATCAAATTTAGTCTTTTTTATCCAATTTATTCTCCAAATTTAATTCAATTTTTGGAATACATTTTGCTTTTGTTTTTTAAATTTAAAGGATAAAAGTATGAAAATCAAGGGATTATTTGTCGTTATTTGTGCATTTGTTTGTATTTCAAATGCTACTATGATAAAAGATGTGGCAAATATAGTTGGAGTAAGAGAAAATCAACTTATTGGCTATGGTTTGGTCGTGGGTCTAAATGGCTCAGGAGACGGCTCAAGTAGTGAATTTACAATCCAATCTATCTCAAATATGCTCCAAACAGTAAATGTCAAAGTCAATCCTGATGATATTAAGTCCAAAAATACAGCAGCGGTTATGGTTACAGCCAAACTTCCGCCATTTGCAAGACAAGGTGATAAATTAGATGTAACTATCAGTTCAATCGGCGATGCCAAAAGCTTAATGGGCGGGACATTATTAATGACTGCTTTAAAAGGTGTTGATGGCGGTATTTACGCTCTAGCTCAAGGCCCGCTTAGCATAGGTGGTGGAAGTAGCGGAGCAAGAGGTGGGGGAAATCACCCAACAGTCGCTTCTTTGCCTGAGGGTGCTTTGGTAGAACAAGAAGTGGTTTATGATTTTTCTGCTCAACAATTTGTAGTTTTGAGCTTAAGAGAATCAAATTTTGATGTAGCTACAAAAGTTCAAAATGCTATTAATTCTAGCTTTAAAAATACAGCTACAGCTGTTGATCCAAGAACAATTCGCCTAAATAAACCAGCTGGTTATAGTATGGTTGAGTTTTTGAGTAAAGTTTTGGATATTAAATTTAATTACAAACCAAGCTCAAAAATCATAATTGATGAGCGAACGGGCACAATAGTAAGTGGTGTGGATATAGAAATAGAACCAGCTATCATTTCTCACGGAAATATTACTTTAAAAATCGAGCCAAATAGCTATGTAGATCCAGATCCAAACAACATAGATCCAAACAAAGTAGAAATGGGATCAAAAATGTCTATTAATACAGCTACAAATACGCTAAATATCGGCTCATCTCGCACAACTGTGGCAAATGTAACAAGAGCTTTAAACAAGCTTGGAGCTAGTCCAAAAGAAATAATAGCGATTTTAGAAAATTTAAAAAGAATGGGTGCTATTAGTGTGCCTTTGGAGATAATATGATAGAAATAGACAATGCTTTAAATGCTTATGCAAATGCGACCAAACCGCAAATACAGAGCAAAAGCGTAGATAATATTGATAAAGTAGCTCTAAAAGAGCAAACAGATGCATTTGAAGCTTTTTTGATAAAAGAAATTTTAGATATTGCTATCAAGCCGGATAATCCGCTATTTCCAAAAGATGCTGGAAATAAAATTTACTCATCTATGTATAATGACACGATGAGTAGAGCTTTGAGCGGTTCTATGGGCTTTAGTGAGTTATTATATAATTTTTTGTTAGAAAGGGCTAAATAAAAACACCATTTATCCGATGTAGTTGCAAATATTTACAAGGATTTCAAATGGTAAATTCAGTCGGAGCAAGTAGGGCTTTTAGCAGTGAAGTTGTCAAAAGCAACGCCAAAGTAAGACCTACTCAAGTAGATACGGGTGAGCAAAATAAGCTTTCTGAGATAGCTAAAAAAGTAGAAGATGGATCTTATAAGGTCAATCTTGATTCATTGGCTAAGAAAATTGCTGAGGAGCTCGCCTAAGCTTCGAGCTTAAGGGAGCAAAAATGTTAAATAAATATTTAGATGAAGCTGTATCTTACTTAGATGAGCTTATAAATTTAACCAAAACAGACATACAAAATATTCAAAAAGCAGATCACACCAAACTTGATGAGCATTCAAGGCTCAAAAATGAATTGGTAAATAAATTTGAACAAACAAAAAAACAGATTGATTCTGAACTACTTAAAATCGCTAGTTCAAGTCCTGATGCTGATTTGAGTAGTTTGTTGTCAGATGAAGTAAAAACTAGATTAAATTTACTAAAACAATCTCTAAATAATCTAAAAGAACTCAATAAAAGCTACGCAAAAAGCGTAATTGTGGTAAAAGATTTTTATGATTCTTTAGTAAATGAGATTTTTGGGATAAATTCTGGCGGATATACAGCCAAATCAGGCAAAAGAGTAAGCAAACAATTTTATATGGCAAAGGCTTAAAAATGGGAATATTTGATTCATTGCATATCGGAAAAGGTGGCTTAAATGCCGCACAAATTCAAATCAGCGTAACAGGTCATAATATCACAAATGCAAATAGTGATTATTACACAAGACAAAGAGTAATTCAAAGTGCTGCTACTCCACTTCATGATGTAGTCCCAGGCGATATAGGTATGGGCGTGAAGTTAGAGACCATAGTAAGAATACACAATGAATTTACTTTTAACAAACTAAAAACTTCCCAAAGTGCTCTTACTTACACAGAATACAAATCAGATGTGCTCCAAGAAGTAACAAATTATTTCCCAACACTCCAAGATGCCGATATTTTCAATGATCTAAAAAATTATTTTGAATCTTGGAATGATTTTGCATCAAATTCCGATGAAGCCGCTCAAAAGCTAAATTTGCTTAGATCAAGCCAAACTTTAGTCGAAAATATCAACACTTCAGCTAAAAATTTAGATGCAATCATAAAAAGAGTCAATGAAGAGCTCGCCCTAACCGTAGATGAAGTAAATTTGATGCTAAAACAAATAGCTGAGATAAATATGGAAATCCAAAGAGCTGAAGCCAATGGAATATCTAATTCAAACGATTTAAGGGACAAAAGAGACGAGCTTGAATTAAATTTATCAAGAATAGCAAATATCACAACCTACAAAGAAGATATGACATCTTCAAGCAGATATGGCGATGATGTAACAGTAACAGATCAAGGCAGAAAATACACTCTAAGCATAAATGGTGTTACTTTAATAGATGGTCCAAACTACCATGAGCTTGTATTTAATGATGATGAAATGAAATACGGATTTGGCAAAATTTATTATAAGATTGACAGAGACCGCAAGATAGACATTTCTTCTAAAATCACAAGTGGCAAAATGGGTGCAATGCTGGATTTAAGGGGACGAAATATAAATAGCAATGGAGAATTGACTGACGGGATTTTGTCTTTGTTTAAAGACGAGCTAGATACATTTGCTAAGACTTTTATTATCGCTACAAACAATATTTACGGCGAAGCTGCTCAAGAATCTATGAATTCTGATTTTTTGAGCGAAGCAAGAGCAAATATGACTTTGCAAAATTATAGCAAAGATATAAATAGTGGCGATTTTAGGGTCAAAATTTATAATAAAAACGGAGATTTGATCGCTCAAAAATCAA
This sequence comes from Campylobacter sp., assembly GCA_017940085.1. Classification (GTDB taxonomy): domain Bacteria; phylum Campylobacterota; class Campylobacteria; order Campylobacterales; family Campylobacteraceae; genus Campylobacter. The sequence goes on along the minus strand of JAGAZK010000105.1, from coordinate 14,676 downwards.
TAAATATCAATCCATCTACCACATTTGATGATACAAGACAAGGCAATTCGATCGTAGATGATTTCAATGCCAACACAGATGACAATAACGACAACAACCTAAACAACGATGTAAATGACTTTTTTGAAGCAGTTTATAAATACGATCCACAATACAAAATTGGTCATTTGCAGTTTAATCCTAAATTTGCTGAGGGCGAATATTTCATCGCTATAGAAGATGGCAGGACAAATTTTAGTGGTGTTTTGGGTATGAGTAAATTTTTTGAAGGTGATAATGCAAACAACATAAATGTAGCTAAAGATATAAGAGAAGATAGCTCTAAAATAATTGGTGGTAAGACTCCAGTTTTGGGCGATAATTCTATGGCAAATGAAATGGTAAATTTGCAAAACAAAAATATAAATTTCATAACCAAATTTAGCGATACCCAAAGTGCGACTATAGTGGGATATTATCGTTATTTTGCTACAGATATGGCAGCTACTACCGAAGAAGTAAATACGCTAAATGCCACAAATAATGCTTTGTATAACAATATTTATTCTATTTTTCAATCAGAAAGTGGCGTAAATATGGACGAAGAGCTTACAAATTTAATCCAATTTCAAGCAAGTTATGGAGCAGCTGCTAAAATAATTACCACAGTTGATGAAATGCTCGATACTTTACTTGGCTTAAAGCGATAAATGTATAAGCTCAAAAAGCTTTTGGATCTGGAATTAAAACGCAAAAACACACTACAAAATCTCTCCCAAACTCCAGATCCACTCCAAATCGCTAGAAATTTTACAAATCCGCAAATTTGCTTGATTTGTGCTTTGTTTTCGTATGGAAATGCTACTCAAATTGTAAAATTTCTAAAATCACTAAATTTTGATTTATTAAATTTGAGCGAAAATTTAATTAAAAAAGAAATTATTCGCCAAAATTTGCTCTACCGCTTCCAAAACCCACAAGATATAGCTGAGATTTTTGTTTTGTTTAAAAGAGCTTTAAATTTAGATTTTGAAGAAATTATTTCTAAAAATATGCAAAATGGAATTATACACGGCATAAACGCTCTAATTTGTGAGCTTTATAAGCTAAATAATTATAGATCTCAAGGTTATGAGTTTTTTTTGGGAAAAGCGTTTAAAAAAGAGCCAAAAAGCCCGTATAAACGCTATAATATGTGGCTTAGGTGGATGGTTAGAGATCAAGATATAGATTTGGGACTATTTAAAAAAATTAGTCCATCAAATTTGATTATCCCGCTTGATACTCACACCCACAAAGTTAGCCTAAAAATCGGGCTTTGCACAAGAAAAACTTATGATTTTAAAGCAGCTCTTGAAATTACTGAAAATTTGCGTAAATTTGATAAATTTGATCCGATTAAATACGATTTTGCGATTTATAGAATTGGTCAAAGCAAACAAGTCATTAAAATTTAAACCAAATTTGGCTAAAATCCACGCCAAAAAAGGTTAAAAATGCTCAAAAATATTTTTAGACAATACGATATTAGAGGTATTGTGGGCGATGAATTAAACGAGATTAGCGTTAAATCGATTGGTTTTGAGCTTGGTAAAATCATAAAATCCAAAAATTTAAAAACCATTAGCGTAGGATATGATGCTAGAACTTCAGCTAGAGCTATGTTTGAGTATTTGGTAAGTGGATTAAATAAAGCAAATTTAGAAGTTTTTGATATAGGAATGCTACCAACTCCAGTTGGGTATTTTAGTGTGTTTAATAAATTTTTTGACGCAAATATTATGATCACAGGTAGCCACAACCCCAAAAATTACAATGGTTTTAAAATCACTATTGGTGAAGATAGTTTTTTTGGGCAAGATTTGCAAGATTTAGGAGAAAAAGTCACCCAAAATATCAAAAGTGGCGAGAAAATCAAAGATAATTTTAGAGCAGTTAAATTTGATGTTTTGTCGCCTTATGTGGATTTTTATATTAAAAATTTTTCTCATCTTTAAAACTCAAATATCAAATTTGCTATTGATCCTGCAAATGGAGCGGCTGGAATTACGCTTGTGCCGATTATCAAAGCTCTAAATTTAAATGCAAATTTGATTTTTACCGAGCCAGATGGAGAATTTCCAAATCATCACCCAGATCCAAGCGAGAGCGAAAATTTAAAAGATTTGCGTGATTTGATGAGCCAAAACAATATTTCTCTTGGTTTTGGATTTGACGGAGATGCTGATAGGATCGCAGTTTTGAGCTCAAAACGAGTAATCAAAGGTGATGAACTTGCTTATTTATATACAAAAAATATGAAAAATCCGCGAGTTTTGGGCGAAGTTAAGTGCTCTCAAAATATGTATGATGAGATTAATAAAATCGGCAAATCTTTTATGGGCAAAACTGGTCATTCAAATATCAAAAAAGCTATGAAAGAGCTAAATATTGATTTAGCAGCTGAGGTTAGCGGACATATATTTTTCAAAGAAAGATTTTTTGGTTTTGATGATGGAGTTTATGCGATGTTTAGAGTGCTTGAGCTCGCTCAAATGGGCATAGATTTAGACGCTGAGCTTGATAAACTTCCTAAGCTTTATTCAACCGATGAGATCAAAATCAAAACCACTGAAGAGAACAAATTTAAAATAATTTCCCAGCTTAAAAACGCTCTTAATCAAAGCACAAATTTGCCAAAAATTTTAGATATTATTGATATAGACGGCGTTAGAGTGAGATTTGAAAATGGTTGGGCTTTGGTAAGAGCGAGTAATACAACTCCAGTCATCGTAACTAGATTTGAAGCAAAAAATCAAGAGTTTTTAGATGAATTACAAACTAAATTTAATGCGTTGATTACGCAAATAAAGGCTAGATTTGAATAAAAAAGCAGTTTGTGTGATAAGTGGCGGCTTAGATAGTGCGACAGCGGCGTATATCGCCAAATCTCAAGGATATGAGATAATCGCACTTCATTTTGATTACAATCAACGCACAATGAACAAAGAAAAGCAGTGTTTTGAGCAAATTTGCGATGATTTGGGCGTAGAAAAAAGATATATTTTAAACGCCGATTTTATCGCACAAATCGGTGGCAATTCTTTGACTGATACGAGCTTAAAAATTCGCAAAAGTGGCGTGGAAAAGGATTTGCCAAACTCGTATGTGCCTTATCGTAATGGGATTTTTCTCTCAATCGCAGCAGCCCTTGCCCAAAAAGAAAAAGCACAAGCTATTTTTATCGGGGTAGTCCAAGATGATAGTAGCGGTTATCCAGATTGTTCGCTCAAATTTATTTCTCAAATCAACTTAGCAATCAATGAGGGCACAGGCGAAAATATGCAGATTATAGCTCCGCTTGTTGATTTAAACAAAGGTGAGATCGTCCAAAAAGCCATAAATTTGGGGGTAAATTTGGCTCACTCTTGGAGCTGTTATGAAAGTGAAATTAAGCCTTGTGGGGAATGTGATAGTTGCAGACTAAGAGCGAATGGCTTTAAAAAAGCAAATTTAAAAGACCCGATTATTGATTAATTTAAATTTATTAGCGAAATTTAATCAAATTTAGTTCAAATTTATCCCAAAATACAAGCAAATTTGATTAAATTTGGGCTAAATTTTGCCGTATTTATAAAAAATATTCAAGACAGATTGTGGTTAGTTTGCACAAATTTTTGCCTATACAAAGGAGATAAGACAAAAAGTCTATCGACTGCAGTTATAGGCAAAAATTTGTGCGAAATAATATCCGAGCTGGGGAATTAAGATTAAATTTAGTAATGTTGAGCAAATCACATTATAAGTGGCGGACAGAGAGGGATTCGAACCCTCGAGCCCCGGTTAGAAGCTGCACCCTTAGCAGGGGTGTGGTTTCGGCCAACTCACCCATCTGTCCAAGCAAGAGCAAAATTATACTTAAAATCTCTTAGTATCGCCTTAAATATTACATTTGTAAATTTGATCAAAAGCCTTAAATTTGCTATTTTTATTTAAATTTAGTTCTGTTTTGGTATAATCAGCCGTTTAAAGGGAATAAATGCAAAAAATAATTCTTATTGGTCGTCCAAATGTGGGCAAAAGTTCGCTTTTTAATCGCTTAGCAAGAGCTAGGATTGCTATTACAAGCGAGATTGCTGGGACTACTAGAGACACAAACAAAACTGAAATTTTTATTAATGATAAAAAATGCCTTCTTATTGATAGCGGTGGGCTTGATGAAAGCAATGAATTATTTAAAGTAGTCAAAGAAAACTCCTTAAAAAATGCCGCAAACGCTGATATTATCATTTTTATGGTAGATGGCAAAATGTATCCAGATGACGATGATAAAAGATTATTTTATGATCTTCAAAAGCTCAAAAAACCAATCGCTCTTGTCGTAAATAAAGTCGATAGCAAAAAAGATGAGCTTAGATTTGATGAATTTATCAGTTTTGGTGCAAAAGATATGTTTGGGCTTTCTGTTTCTCACAATATCGGCACAGACGAGCTTTGCGAGTGGATTTACAAGCTTTTGCCTAGTAGCGATGTGGCTTTAAATTTGACAAATGATGATGAATTTGATGAGTTTTTAGATGATTATAATGACAAAGGCGAATTTGATCCGCAAGTTGATTATGCAAATAAACCAATTAAAGTCGGTATAATAGGTCGCGTAAATGTCGGCAAATCCAGTCTTTTAAATGCACTAATAGGTGAGCAAAGATCAGTTGTTAGCCAAATTGATGGCACTACAATAGATCCTGTCAATGAAATCACTCAAAAAAATGGGCGAGTGTATGAGTTTATCGATACTGCTGGGATTAGAAAAAGAGGCAAGATTGAAGGTATTGAGAAATACGCTCTAAATCGCACACAAAAAATGCTTGAAAATGCTGATATTGCTTTGCTTATACTAGATGCAAGTGTAGGTATAAATGAGCTTGATGAAAGAATTGCTGGGATTGCGGCTAAATTTGAATTGGGCGTGATTATCGTGCTAAATAAATGGGATTTGTGCGATAGAGATTATGATGAGTTTTGCAAGGATTTAAGAGATAGATTTAAATTTCTTTCATACGCTCCAATTATTAGTGTTAGTGCTACTGGTGGCAAAAGAGTAGTAAAAATTTTTGATATGATAAGCGAAGTTTATCAAAACTACACCCAAAAACTCCAAACTTCTAAATTAAATGATGTTTTATTAGAGGCTCAAAAGCTCCACCCAGCCCCAAGAGATCATGGCAGAGCTGTGAAAATTTATTATTCAGTGCAATTTGGGTTTGCTCCGCCAAAAATCGCTCTTATTATGAACAAACCAAAATCAATCCATTTTAGTTATTTGCGTTATATCCAAAACCAAATTAGAGCAAATTTTGAGCTTAGTGGCACTCCAATTATCCTAATCCCAAAAAACAAAAACAAAGAAGAAAAAGACAATGAATAATATTGTTTTGATAGGATTTATGGGTGCTGGAAAAGGCAGTGTGGCTAGAGTTTTGGCTCAAATGAGTGGTAAATTTGCCCTAGATTGCGATGATTTGATCCAAAGCCATCTAAATAAAAAAATCCCGCAAATTTTTGCTGAATTTGGAGAGAGCAAATTTCGCCAAATCGAAAAAGAATTAGCGGTTTTTTTACAAAACAATGTCAAAAACGCTATAATTTCCACAGGCGGTGGCTTTTATATGGTTGATAATCTAAACTCAATTGGCACAGTTATTTATCTCAAACGCAGTTTTGATGATATTATCAATCAAATAAATTCAAGCCCAAATGCCCAAAAAAAGTTTGCTAAAAGACCGCTTTTGAGTGATTTAAATAAGGCCAAAGAATTGTTTGAAAAACGCAAAGATGAATATGCGAAAAAAGCCGATTTTATCATAGATTGCGATAATCAAAGTATTGAGCAAATCGCACAAAAAATATTAAATTTAAAGGATCAAATTTGAGAACTCTCACTGGGCTTCAGCCTTCGGGCAAACTGCATTTGGGAAATTATTTTGCCAGTATCAAACCTATGGTAGAAGCACAAAATAACAGCGATTGCGATATGTTTATATTTATTGCAAATTATCATGCGATGACTTCGCTAAATGATAGCCACAAACTCAAACAAAGCACTTTTGAAGCTGCTTGTGCGTTTTTGGCACTTGGAATCAAGCCCGAAAAATCCACATTTTGGGTGCAAAGTGATGTCAAAGAAGTCTTGGAATTGTATTGGATACTCTCCCAGCTTACACCTATGGGTTTGGTTGAGAGAGCTCATGCATACAAAGACAAGGTTGCAAAAGGACTCGAGGCCCATCATGGGCTTTTTTCTTATCCGATTTTGATGGCAGCAGATATTTTGCTCTATGATTCAAATGCCGTGCCTGTAGGCAAAGACCAAATCCAACATGTAGAAATCGCAAGAGATTTAGCAATTAAATTTAATAATAAATTTGGCGAAGTTTTTGTTTTGCCTGAAGCTAAAGTGAGTGAAAATATCGCAGTAATTCCAGGAACTGACGGAGCGAAAATGAGCAAGAGTTATGGAAATACGGTTGATATTTTTAGCGATGCCAAAACTCTAAAAAAACAAATTGGCTCTATTGTTACAAGCTCTGAGCCACTCGAAGCTCCAAAAGACTGGCAAAATTGTAATGTTTTTAATATCGCAAAATTATTCTTAGATGAAAATGGACAAAATTTACTTCGCCTAAGATACGAAAAAGGTGGCGAAGGACACGGGCATTTCAAAGCTTATTTAAACGACTTGGTTTGGGAATATTTTAGCGAAGCTAGAGATAAATTTGATTATTTTACAAATAATAAAAACAAAGTCTATGAAATACTAAATCAAGGTGCATTAAAAGCTAGTAAAATCGCAAACGAAAAAATGCGACAAGTGCGTGATTTGGTAGGAATTTACAAATAAGGACAAAAATGATAAATTTAAGGCTAATTGAGACAAATTTTGATGAATTTAACGCAAAACTAAAAGCCAAAAAAGTTGATAATGGCGTATTAAAAGAGCTTTTAGATACTTATAACAAACTAAAATCAGCCAAAAACGAGCTAGAAAATCTCCAAAATATCCAAAACACAAAATCAAAAGAAGTTGGTATCTTAGCAAGAAGTGGCGAAAATGTTAGTATGCTAAAAAAAGAGCTTGAAGAAAACAAAATCAAGCTTTCAAAACAAAATGAAATTGTTTTAAATTTAGACCAAAGCTTAAATGAAATTGCCGCAAAAGTCCCAAATATCATCGATGATGATGTCCCGCTTGGCGAAGATGAAAACGAAAATGTCTGCATAAAAAGAATCTTAGAGCCAAAAAAATTTGATTTTACACCTAAAGAACACTGGGAGCTTGGAGTAAATTTAGGTTGGATTGATTTTGAAAGGGGTGCGAAAATCTCGGGTTCTAGATTTAGTGTTTTGTTTGGAGACGGAGCTAAGCTTTCAAGGGCTTTGGTGGATTATATGATTGAATTTAACCAAAAAAGGGGCTTTAAGCTTGTAAATGTGCCATTTTTGGTAAGCTCAAAAACGCTTTTTGGCACAGGTCAGTTGCCTAAATTTGCTGATGATTTGTATAAAATCGAAAATGAAAATTTGTATTTGATCCCTACAAGCGAAGTTCCTGTTACAAATTTATACGCTGATGAAATAATTCCAGCTCAAAATTTACCTATCCAAATGACTTGTTATTCAGCTTGTTTTAGGCAAGAAGCAGGATCTGCTGGCAAAGATACAAGAGGAATGATTCGCCAACACCAATTCGAAAAAGTTGAACTTGTGGCTATCACAAAACAAGATGAAAGCGAAAAAATGCTAGAACTTATGGTAAATTGTGCATCTGATATGCTTAGCGAATTGGGTCTCCCACACAGACATATGAAGCTTTGTAGCGGAGATCTTGGATTTAGTGCGGCAAAAACAATCGATCTTGAAGTTTGGCTACCGGGTCAGGGTAAATTTAGAGAAATTAGCTCTATTTCAAATACTCGTGATTTTCAAGCAAGAAGAGCCAAAATCCGCTACAAAGATGAGGGCAAAAATATTTTAGCTCACACGCTAAATGGCTCGTCTTTAGCAGTTGGCAGAACTCTAATAGCGATTATGGAAAATTACCAAAACAAAGATGGAAGCATAAATATTCCTAGTGTTTTGAAAAAATATATGTAAGGCAAAATCGTGGCAGGTATAGAAGATAGAAAACCAAAAAACGAAAATCAAGAAGTTGTGATCTTAAAAGATGATGACGATGAGATTATCATTTTAGATGATCTTGAAAAACAATCCCAGCCTTCCCAGCCCATAGACCAACCCCAAGAAACTCAAGCAAATTTAAGCAAAAAAATAATTATTTTAGGCGGAATTAGTGGATTTACATTTTTGCTTTTTGCTGTTATTTTGCTTTTGGTGTTTTCTACCAAAAAAGATCCAGCCCAGCCTGTAATTTCAGAGCCACAAGAAGTTATCGAGCCACAAAGAGAAGCTACACCATCTTACAAATACAACACAACCAAAATTGATGATTTAATAACCAAAGCAAATTCTCTTTATCAAAACGGCAATGCCAAAGAAGCTTTGAAAATTTACGAAAGTATCGCTGTTTATAATGAATCAATGTCAAATTACAATCTTGGCGTCTCGCAAATGAATCAAGGCAAATTTGATGAAGCATTAGAATCTTTCAAAAAAGCAATCAACAACAAAGAAAATGCCGATGTAAGTGCGTTGAATGCTGCAGTTTGTGCATTAAATTTGAATAACAAAAATTTGTTTGAGTATTATATCGGTGTGGCTTATGCGTTTTTGACACCAAATTCAAGCGCATACAAGTATTATGGAGCTTTGATCAATTATTACAAAGGATATTATCAAGAAGCTTTAAAAATTCTCCAAACTATGCAAGGAGATGAATTTTTTAGCGAAGCTAGGTATTTAGAAGCCAAAATCCAAACCCTTTTATACAAAGATGATGAAGCTCTAAAAAGCTTAAAAGAAGTTAGAAATTTCAATGCAAATTTACCGCTTGGTTTGCTTTATGCAAGAAGTGGGGATTATCAAAACGCCAAAAAACATTTACTTAGCATTGATGCAAGTAATCCAAACTACAACAAAGCCAAACTCGCAAATGCTTTTATTGATCTAAAAATTTCAAATTTTGGCTCAGCTGCGGCAGCTCTTAAACAAATCAACGACGAAAACTCAGATTTTATTTCTCAAACATATCCTCTAAAAGTCGCTTTAAAAGATGATTTTTTCAATATCCAAATCGCTCAAGAACGCTTTAGTAGAGATATTTTGTTTGGAGAACAAACTTCTTATGAGATGATTTTTTATTTCACACCTTATGAAGTTTTTGATGCCAAACAATCTATGGAATATATCAAAAAAGGTAGCATTTCTACTTTTATTTCCAATCAAGTTACAAATGCCCAAAATTATCTCAAAACTGGTCAAATCGTTTCCAAAGTCAATGCAAGGCTTTCTGAGATTATCCAAATGGCATTAGATAATAATCTAAAACCAGCTATTGACGAGTTTGAAAAATTAGTCCAGCTTTATGAAGGGCATTCTATTTTGCACCACGATTTAGCCCTTGCTTATGCTAAATTTGGCGATTTTGCGAGTGCTTATAGACATTTTATAAAAAGCTATCATTTAAATTCAAAAAACTATCTTGGTGGTGTGTATGCGATTATTTGTGCCAAAATTATCGGGCTAGATTATGATAAACTGCTTAGCGAAGTAACTGAGAGCATAAATGATGATACAAGTTTGGGCGAAAATAATTTATATTCATCAATGTTGTTTTTGCTTAGAAATAATAGTGGGGCGTTGAATCGTTGGCTTGATGAAGATGAGTCTGATGATGTGCTAAATTTGGCTTTTGATGTCATAGTCGCAAGCAAACTCAAACGAGATGATATAGTAGATAAAAAAACCAAAAGATTAAAAGACAAATTAGATGATGATATTTTGGCAAATATTTTGTTTTTTGTCCAAGAATTTGACACAGATGTGAAAAAATTTGCTAGCACTGTTCAATATCATTTTTTCAATGACAAAGCTGACAAAAGGGCATTATATGGCGGTGCTTCTATTTTAAAACAACAATTTGTCAAAATACTTCAAATTTCAGGTCTTGTGAGTATCCAAAGAGAATTTATTTTAAATGATCTCAAACAAGCCCCACAAAGCCCTAAGATTAGGGAAGCTTTGGCATATTTGGATCTTTTTACTGGTAATTACCAAGAAGCTTATGAAATTTACAATGATTTGGTTTATAATTACAAAATCAATGACGCAAATACACTATTTTATGCAGCTGTAGCAAGTATAGGCTCATCGCACCCTGATAATGCTATTGCTTATTTGGAGCTTGGCAAACTCACAAACCCAAGAGCACCTGAAATTCGTATGGCACTAGGGCTTTTGTATCAAGAAGTAGGAAATATCCCAGCAGCCGCAGCTCAATACTCATCGCTTGGAAATATCGAGTTTTCAAGCCAATTTTTTACATTTAATTTAAGGAGATAAATTTGAATATTTTAATCACTGGCGGTGCTGGATATATCGGCTCTCATGTGCTAAAACTTCTTTTAAATGAGCAAAAACACAATATTTGCGTGATTGATAATCTTTATAGTGGCAGTATGGACGCTATAAAGGCATTGCAAAATATAGGTGAGTTTGAATTTTTTGAGTGTGATTTAGCAAATTTAGACCAAATCAAGCAAATTTTAATTAATAAAAAAATTGAAGCTATTATCCATTTTGCTGCGTTTATTGAAGTGTTTGAAAGTATGCAAAATCCACTTAAATATTATCTAAACAACACCGCAAACACAGCAAATTTAATAAATTTAGCCGTCCAAAATGGAGTTAGTAAATTTATTTTTAGCTCTACTGCTGCTACTTATGGAGAGCCAAAAAATGGCATTGTGAGCGAAGAAAGTGAGCAAAATCCAATAAATCCTTATGGTAGAAGCAAACTTATGAGCGAGTGGATTTTAAAAGATGCTGCTTTGGCAAATGAGCATTTTAAATACGGGATTTTGCGATATTTCAATGTCGCAGGTGCTTCAAATGACGGAATTATCGGTCAAAATTATCCAAATGCCACGCATTTAATCAAAGTCGCCACCCAAACAATTGTCGGCAAAAGAAATGAAATGAGTATTTTTGGCGATGATTATCCTACAAATGACGGGACTTGTATTAGGGATTATATTCATGTCCAAGACCTTGCAAGTGCGCATTTATCAGTGCTTGAATATTTGCAAAATGAAAATAAAAGCGAGATTTTCAATGTTGGCTATGGCAAAGGTTTTAGCGTAAAAGAAGTGATTGAATGTGCCAAAAAAGTAAGTGGCGTGGATTTTAAGGTCAAAATCGCACCCAGAAGAGTGGGCGATCCAGCAATTTTAATCTCCAAAGCTGACAAACTTCGCCAAAAAACAAATTGGAGCCCAAAATATGAAAATTTAGAGACAATCATAAAAAGTGCGTTGAATTGGGAGAAAAAGACAATTTAATCAAATTTAACACAAAAATCAATTAAATTTAATCAAATTTGTTAAATTAACGAAATTTAAAAGGACAAAATTTATGCAAAATTTACAGAGCTTATTTAATTTGCGACATTTACTACAAAGCAAAACAATTTTATTTATTATTTTAGCTTTTGCTTTTGGTGTTATTTGTAGGTATGAGTGGATTGTTTATGCCGATAAAATCAGCGAATTTGCTTTTAATGGTCAAATTATGATAAATACAAATGACGGCTATTATTTTGCTGAGGGTGCTAGGGATTTGCTTGCTGGATTTCATCAAGACAATGATTTTAGCCCGATTACACTCCCACTTTCTAAGCTTATTTATATTATTGCTAGTTTTGGGATATTTAAATTTGAGAGCATTTTGCTGTATTTGAGTGTATTTTGTAGCTCTTTGATTGTCATTCCGCTCATATTAATGGGTAGAGAAATCGGCAATAAAGGTGTAGGCTTAATCGCAGCTTTGATTTCAGTTATTACTCATAGTTATTATAATCGCACAATGGCAGGATATTTAGATACAGATATGCTAAATATCGTTTTTGTGGCGTTTTGTCTGTGGGCAGTTGTAAGGTTTAGTATCAAAAAAGATCTAATTTCGTGCTTTGTGATTTCATTTTCGTTTTTATTAAATCTTTGGTGGCACCCATCAAGTAGATATGTTAGCCTTAGTTTGCTTGCGTTTTTTGTTTTGTGGGCAATTATTTTTGATAGAGACAGACGCAATTTATTTTTTATTATGTTTGGATTGGCTGGACTTTGCAATATCCCAGTCATAGAAAAAATGGCTCTTATAACTTTGCTTTTAGTGATTGTCAAGTATGAATATTTGAGTGCGAAAATTTTTGTTGTGTTTTTTATAGGTGTTTTGGGAGTATTTTTAGCTACTTTAAATATCCCAGGCATTTTAGGCTCGATCAATTCTTATTTCTCGCCAAGTAGTGTTGTAGGAAGTGAAATTTATTTTTACAATGTCTCTAAGACTATCAGTGAGCTAGGAGATATTGATTTGGCGTATTTTTGCGAGAGAATTAGCAATCACTGGCTAGTTTTTATATTTTCTTTACTCGGATACGGCTTTTTGTGCTATCAAAAACGCGTATTTTTAGTGGCTTTGCCTGTGATTGGATTTGGGTTTATGGCTTTGTTTTTTGGTCTTAGATGGACGATTTATGCGATACCTGTAATGGCTTTTGGGTTTGGGTATTTATTAAATTGGGCAGTTTGGAAAATACAAATTGATAATAAATTTGCCAAACCAACTTCAATTATATTTTTATTGCTTGGCATTTTGCCATTAATTTGTTTTGTTTATTTCAAATCTACTTCCAACGAACAAACAAATTTAATCTATTTAATCACTATTATTATTGCATTTGGCGTGTTTTTTGGCATTTTTGCTCTTAAAAATTTCAAAATCCCAAATTTAATCTTGCTTTTTGTAATTACGCTTTATTCTTTGATACCAGCGTTTTTACATATCAACGCTTACAAAGGCCCAACCGTGCTTTTGAGTGTAGAAGCTAATGCACTTGAAAAGCTAAAAAATCAATCAAGCAGAGAAGATTATGTATTTGCTTGGTGGGATTATGGGTATGCGATTAAATATTATAGCGATGTCAAGACTTTGATTGACGGTGGCAGACACAGCGGAGATGATAATTTTTTTGTTAGTTATGGACTTTTAAAACCGCAAATTTATTCAGCAAATATGGCAAGACTATCAGTAGAATACAAAGAAAAAAGCTTCCAAAATCAATCATCTGAGCAATTATTATCACAAATGATGAAAGATTACAATTTTAGCGATCCAAATGATTTCGTCTCAAATATCAACAAAGTCAAATTACCGCCAAAAACTAGGGAAATTTACTATTTCTTGCCAGATCGTATGCTTGATATTTTGCCGACAATTTCTAGATTTTCAAGACTTGATCTTAGAAATGGAGATTCATTTGGTCCTTTTACATTTATTCAATCTTATCCAAGAGTTGATAATAATGGAAATATCATCGTCAATCCAGATATGGTGATCCAAAAAGATTTGAAATTTATTTATGATAGACAAATTCGCCGTCCAGTAAATACATTTATCCAAATCACTTATGATTTTGCCATGAGACCTAAAAAAACTATTTATAATTTTGATAGTTTGGGCGAACTTTTCGTGATACTTCAACCTGATTTTGGGCGAATTTTTGTAATGGATAAAGAAATATTTAATAGCACATTTATTCAATTATATTTGCTTGAAAATTACGATCACGACTTGTTTGAGCCAATTTTGTCTGAAGGCGGAATGCTCAAAATTTACAAGCTCAAAAAGTAAATTTAGCTTGTAAATTTGATAAATTTGAAAATATGTATTATAATAGTATGCATTAAATTAGTAAATACGAAAAAAATATGAACGAAAAACGCCTAGAGAAAGAGATTGAAAAACTAAAAAATTCAAAAGCTGATGTTAAATTTGAGATTTTAGAAAAGATTTTATTTGCGTTAGAGTATGAAAGTTTGGTTAAAGGCACTAGTCATAGAACTTTTCGCAAAAAAGGTTTTGACAATATTACCATACCTAAACATAATCCCGTAAAGCCAATCTATGTTAAATTTGTCATTGAAGCTTACGAAAAAAAGGACAAAAAATGAAAAAAGATTTAAAATATTATCTAAATTTGCCATATAAACTAATTGTTCAAAAAGAAGATGATTATTTTATAGCTTATTATAGAGAGTATCCAAAAGTTGTCGGAGCTGGTGATACGCAAATAGAAGCTATAAATGATTTCAATAAAGCTTTTAAAAGCTTAATTGAAGAGTGTTTGGCAGCAAATGAACAAATAAAAGAACCAATTGTTGAAGATAAAAAACAAAGAGTTTCAGTTTTGATTAGGCAAAGCACTTTAAAAGCTATCAAAAAAATCAGCTCAAATCGCTCTGTATTTTTAGATAAAGCTGCGGCATATATTATCAAAAACAAAATTCAATTAAATTCATAAAAAGCTCTCATCCGCTCATTTGGGAATTTGTTTTGATAATCTCTAAGGCTTTAAAAATCTCTTTTATCGCTTCAAAATCGCCTTTATCTGCTTTTAAATGTGTTTCAAAAAGCATTTTTAAAATATTTTCATTTTGTGCGAAATCCACGCCAAATTCTCTTGCTTTTTGCGAAATTAGCGTT
>JAGAZK010000104.1 GCA_017940085.1 Campylobacter sp. | reverse complement strand
TTAGCGTAAAATATTTTTTTCGTCTGCTCTCAATGCTAGAAATCACAGCTGCATCAATTCGTCTAAAATACAGGTCTTTGCATAATTTGCTAGGCACACCTTTTTTAAATTCTATTGATTTTTTGGCTGAATTTTGCAATGGATAAGCTTTTAAAAATACATGAAAAGGCAGTAAATTTAAATAATCAATCTTCCCAAAAACCATAATTTCACACTAAATTTATTAAATTTGCAATTCTAATTATAATAAAAATTTGCTTTTAGTTTGCAAATTTGTAACCTTTAAATTTGTTAGTTTAAATTTAATCAAACTATGCAAAATGCAATAATTTGGCGGATTTTGTATTTAAAGTAAATAAATTTATTATCAAAATTCTAAGCCATTAAGCTAAAAAAATATATAATCAATTCAAATTCTTTTTAAGGGAGAAAAAATGAATAAATTTGTTAGCTTTGCTACTGGTTTGGCTTTGGTTTGCGGGATTGCAAATGCAAAAGAATTTGTTACAATAGGCACTGGTTCGATGACTGGGACTTATTATCCTGTTGGCGGTGCGATTTGTCGTTTGGTAAATATGAATAAAGATATGAAATGCTCAGTCCAATCGACAGGTGGTTCTGTTTATAATGTAAATAATGTGCTTAAAAAAGAGCTAAATTTCGGCTTTGTGCAAAGCGATGTTGTTTATGACAAATTTAATGGCAAAGGTAAATTTGAAAATGACGGAAATAAAGATTTGCGTTCTGTTGTGTCGATTTATCCAGAACTTTTGGCATTTGTAGTTTCAAAAGAAAGTGGCATTAAATCATACAATGATTTAGCAGGCAAAAGAATAAATGTCGGAAATCCAGGAAGTGGAAATGAAGTAACGGCTTTGATCGTTTATGATCAATACAAATTTGATGTCAAAAAACTAGCCCACAGGGGTGTTTTGACAGTCCAAGAATGTCCAATGGCATTAAAAGATAAAAAAATCGATGGATATTATTTTATGGTCGGACACCCAACTGCAAATGTAACAGATGCTGCAAACTCACTTCCAATTGATTTAGTCGGCATTGAAGATGCACAAATGAACGAACTTTTGAAAAAATATCCATATTTTGCAAAAGGTGTAATTCCAGCAAAAATGTATGAAGGTGTAAATCACGATACTCAAACAGTTGGCGTAAAAGCAGTCTTAGTCGCTAGTAAAAATCAAAGTGATTCAAGTGTTAGAGCTGTGGTTAAGGCGATTTTGGATAATTTTGATGAGTATAAAAAACTCCACCCTGCTCTTGGACTTGTAACAAAAGAATCACTAGTTGAGGGTCTTTCTGCTCCACTTCACCCAGCAGCTGAAGCTGTATTTAAAGAAGCTGGAATCTTAAAATAATATGGCAGAAGTTAAAGACGAAAAAATTGTGGAAGTAAAAAATCGTGAATTTGCTTCCACGAAACTAAAATATTTGGTGATAGCGGTTTGTTTTGCTTGGTCTGTTTATCAACTATACATCGCTTACTTTCCTACAAATACGACAATTGCTCGTTCAATTCATGTGGCTTTTGCTGTGGGAATTATATTTTTGTATTTTCCATTTAGCTCCAAAAAACTCTCAACCAAAATACCTTTTTATGACTGGATTTTATTAGTTGCTGGAGTGATTGCTATTTTATACCCAGCACTTGCTTTTTATTCGCTATCAGAGCGACCTGGAGCTTATCTTACTCAAGATATTGTTGTAGCTTTTATAGCTATAATCGTGCTTTTTGAAGCTGGGCGAAGAATGGTAGGATTTGCACTTCCATTGATAGCTGGGATTTTTTTGTTGTATTGTTATTTTGGGCAGTATATGCCAGATCTCATCTCTCATCAAGGTGCAAGTTTAGAACGCCTTGCTGGACACATGTTTTTGACAACAGAGGGTGTATTTGGTGTGCCTGTAGGAGTTAGCACAAGCTTTATTTATTTGTTTGTATTATTTGGTGCATTATTAGAAAAAGCTGGTGCTGGACATTATTTTATAGATGTAGCATTTGCACTTCTTGGCAAATTTAGAGGCGGTCCTGCAAAAGCAAGTGTGATTGCAAGTGGTCTAACTGGAATGGTAAGCGGAAGCTCAACTGCAAATGTCGCTACTGTGGGGACTTTTGCTATTCCTTTGATGAGAGAATCTGGACTTAGTAGCGTAAAAGCTGGAGCTGTAACGGTTGCAGCTGGTGTAAATGGGCAATTAATGCCGCCTATCATGGGAGCGGCTGCCTTTATTATCGCTGAATTTTTAGGTATGAGCTATACGAGCGTAATGATAGCAGCTGTTATTCCAGCGTTTGTGTGCTATGCAAGTTTGGTTTATATCGTGCATTTGGAGAGCTGCAAACTCGGACTAACGGGCAATCAAGACAAGCTCAAATTTATACAAAAACTCAAAATTATATTGGGCGGGATCCATTATCTTATCCCAGTTTTTGTGCTTTTATACACACTTTTGATCGCCAAAGAAAGTGCCATTTCAGCTGCTTTTAACTCGATTTGCGTTTTGTTTGTGATGATTTTGATTCAAGAACCTATTAGAAAATTTATTACAAAACAAAAAATAAGCTCAAATGATTTTATAATAGGATTTAGCAGTATTTTTTGGGCTATGGTTGATGCAGCCAAAAATATGGTAACTGTCGCTATAGCTACCGCTCTTGCTGGTATAATTATCGGCTCTATTTCGCTAACTGGTCTTGGTCAAGTGCTCTCAGAAATAGTAGAAGCAATAGCAGGAAATAATATAATTTTAATCTTGCTTTTGACAGCTGTTATGAGCTTGATTTTGGGTATGGGACTTCCGACAACGGCTAATTATATTGTGGTTTCTAGCCTTATTGCACCTGTAATTTTACTCTTAGCAGCTAAAAACGGCTTTTTAATCCCAGCAATTGCTGTGCATTTATTTGTGTTTTATTTTGGGATTTTAGCCGATGATACGCCACCTGTTGGCATAGCCGCTTATGCAGCAGCTGGAATTGCCAAAGCAAATCCAGTAACAGTCGGTGTGCAAGGCTTTATTTACGATTTGCGAACTGCACTTTTGCCGTTTGCGTTTTTCTTTAATAATAAATTATTACTAATCCAAAGCATAAATGGCGATCCAATGGATCCAAAAGGCATAGTTTGGATAAGTGATCCGCTTCAAATTTGTATTATTTTCATAACCGCACTTTTGGGTATGTTTGCGTTTTCATCGGCTTTGCAAGGCTGGTTTGTAACCAAATGCAATGTGCTTGAGAGACTTTTATTGTTAGCAATCGTGCCATTTATGCTCGTGCCAAATATTTGTGAGAGATATTTTTCTTTTGTAGGAAGTGAATTTATGAGCTTTGGCATAGGTTTGACGATATTAGCACTAATTTTTGCCAAACAACTACTTTTAGGAAAAAAGATCTAATTATTTGCACTAAATTTTAATTAATTTAGTGCAAATTTAATCCCAAATTTAACCAAATTTGTATTTACAAAATACGCAGTTTGTTTTGAAAACTTGATTAAATTTATTCGCTAAGTCTAAATTATACAAAAAACAAATCAAGCTTAAATGAGAAAATTTGGTAAGAAATTTGTGAAATTTGATTAAATTTAGCCCAAATTTGGGCTAAATTTGAATAAATTTAAATCAACCTATATGTGGGTCTCTATTTGCTTCATCATCAGCGTCTTTTGGACCGATATAAAGCTGTCTAGGGCGAACAATTTTAATCATATCTTGAGATTTTAGCTCCATCCATTGGCTTAGCCACCCTGGAACTCTACCCATAACAAACATCGAAGCAAACATATCATTTGGAATCCCAAGAGCTTTTAGAATAAGACCTGAGTTAAAATCCACATTTGGATAAAGTTTTCTTGAGATGAAATATTCATCATTTAAAGCAATTTCTTCTATCCTTGAAGCAACTTTGATTAAATTTGTATCAATGCCAATCTCGTCAATTAATTGATCTCTTAATTTTCTTAGCACTTTTGCTCTTGGGTCAAAGTTTTTATAAACTCTGTGTCCAAATCCCATTAGTCTAAATGGGTCATTTTTGTCTTTGGCTCTTTTGATAAATTCATCAACTCTATCTGGAGTGCCTATCATTTCAAGTTGTCTGATTACGCTCTCGTTTGCACCGCCATGAGCATGACCCCACAAAGCCCCTATTCCAGCACTTATACAAGCATAAGGGTGAGAATGAGTAGAACCTACAGTGCGAACTGTGGTTGTAGAAGCATTTTGTTCGTGATCAGCATGAAGCATCAAAACAGCATCAAATGCCTTGACTTCGATAGGTTTTAAATCTACTTTATTGTGCGGAAAAGCCCTTAGCATATAAAGGAAATTTTCTGTAAATCCGCGGTCCAAATCCGGATAAACCTTAGGAAAACCCCTGCTATGACGATAATAAAAAGCTATAATCGTAGGTATTTTGGCTACAAGGCGTTTAGCAAGCTCCATATAATCAGCAGGATCATCAATATTCATATCTCTTTTGTAATACGCACTCATTATTGCCACAGCAGCTTGTAAAACAGCCATTGGGTGTGATTTGTCTGGCAAAGCGTCAAACAAATTTATCATTTTTTCGTTGATATAGCTTCTTTCTTTTAAATCTTGTTTAAATATTGATATTTCTTCTTTAGTTGGTAGTTTTTTATAAAATAGCAAATAAACTAGCTCTAAATAGCGTTTATTTTCAGCAAGCCATTCTATGCTATAACCTCTATGCATCAACTCGCCTTTTTCGCCGTCTATAAAGGTAATAGCAGATCTACACATAGCCGTGCTTGTGTAACCACGATCAAATGTAAATAAACCAGAATCCTTATAAAGCGTGGAAATATCGATCACGCTTGGACCTTTTGTCCCATCAAGTATAGGAAGCTCGTATGAGTTGCCATTTCTATTGTCTGTAAGTGTAACTGTGTTTTTACTCATTTGCAATCCTTTAAATTTGAAAGTTTTAGTAATTCTATCTAAATTTGTTTTAAATTTTATAATTAATATTGTTAGATTGCTGATTTAAGTTTTGTTTTAAAATAAAAGACGATTTTGATACAAATCATTGAAAAAATTACTTCAAACAAACTTGTCAAAATAAAAGCAGAATATAAATTTTGTGGTATTATTTGGGCGTTTTTGGCTATAGTTGCCACAGCGATTAACAAAGTCAGTGGCATAGACAAACAAAGCCCAAAAAGCAAACTACCCAAATACCCTAAAGACTTAATGAACACAATCGATGAAAGAACTTTTATGAGTGTCATTGCAAAAAATAATAAAGCCGCATATTCTAATACTTTTTCGCTCAAAACTGATCTTAAATCCAAAGTAGAGCCAACATAAACAAAGAAAATTGGCACCAAAAATCCAAAACCAAAACTTCCTAATTTGGAATTTAAATCTTGTTTGTGTTCAAAAAATGTAGCCAAAAATATCCCAGCCACAAATGCTCCAAACGCAATTTCAATGCCAAGCAAACTCATTGAAGCTATTGTTGCAAAAAATAAAGACATCGATAATCTAACATCTTTTTCGTCTTTGTCAAAATATGGCATAAGCAAGATTTTTAGATTTGGATACCACCAAAACAGCACTCCTAAGCCCTTAAATGCTAAAATACAAAATGCTATAAACAAAATAAGCAAATTTATATGCAAATACAGCCCCAAGCTGTTACCAAATTTCACATATTCACTAGCAATTGCTAGCATAAATATACTCAAAATCTCACCCAAAGAGCCTGTAAGCATAGCTGCGTTTAACCAAATTTCATTATTGCCGTATTCTTTAAACAGCGTAGATAAGATACCCACAGACATTAAAGGTATCAAAATAATAGCAAGAAGTGGCTGATCAATAAAATACGAAAACAAAATAGCGATAAAATATAATATTACTAAATAAATTATGGCGAGTTTCAATAATGTCATACGCAAAAATCGTTTTAAATCTATTTGCAAACCAGCCAAAAACATAAGATAAAAAAACCCAACTTGTGCCATTAGATGAAAAAATGAGTTTTGTTTTAAAAATCCTAAAAAACCAAAACCAATTCCGAGCATTATTTCAATAGGAGCCGTTGGGATTTTGGTGATTTTTGAAAAATACGGCGAAATAAAAATACAAAAAGCTAAAACAAGTAATATTAAAAGTCCGTCATTAATGACACTGCTCGGCAAATTCAAAACCTCTTTTTCTTAGTTCGTTTATGGCTTTACTAGGTATTTCTCCAGCAGTAGTAAGATAATCTCCAACTATAATCGCACTTGCTCCATTTTCAAGCACTTCGTATTGACGATCGCCCAAAATCACTTCTCTGCCACCTGCGACCATAATTCTGGTATTTGGCAAATCTTTTGCACTGTCTCGCAAAATTTTTAAAGCTTCATCAGCATTCAATCTTGGAGCTGTAATTTTGCTAAGTGCTGGATTTGGTATGAAAAAATTTACCGGACTCGTAAAAGGTTCAAGCAAAGCTAGAGATTTTCTAAAACTAACTCTATCTTCCTCACTCTCTCCAATCCCATAAATACCGCCACAACAAAGCATAAGTCCTGCTTCTTTGGCATTTAAATTTGTCTGAAATCTCTCGTCCCACGAATGAGTAGAACAAATTTGTGGAAAAAATTCTTTTGAAGTTTCAAGATTGTGATTGTAGCTGAAAATACCAGCTTTTTTAAGCTCTTTTAAGCTCTCTAAACTGGCCATGCCATTACAGGCTATAAGCATTAAATTTGGCTCTTGTTTTTTAACAGCCTTAGCACACTCGCAAATATATTCAAGCTTTTTATCATCTAAATTTGCACCACTTGTTACTAGACAAAAGCCCAAAGCATGATTTTTAGCAGCCATTTTAGCTTCATTTAGGACTTGAGAGATTTCTTTTTGTTTAAATTTATTAATATTTGTTTCGTGATGAACTGATTGAGTGCAATAAGCACAGTCTTCACCGCAATTCCCGCTACTTACATTACAAATCGCACAAAGCATTACTTTTTTAGACATCTTGAACTTCTTTTTTAAATTTACATTTTTGGCATTCTAAAAAATTGCCTTTTTTGAGCCTTTTGATTATCATCATTTCTTTGCACTCAGGGCAATTTTCCCCACTTGGCTCATAAGCACTAGTAAAATTACACTTAGGATAATTTTTACAACCATAAAATTTACCCCTTTTGCTAAATCTTTCTACTATTTCGCCACCGCATTTTGGACAATTTACACCAATTTCTTTAGCTTGTTTTTTGGCTGGAGTTTCGTTTTGTGAGTCTTGATTTGTTTGTAGATTTCTTGAATATTTACACTTTGGATACCCGCTACACGCTATAAACTCACCAAATTTGCCTTTTCTTTTGACTAGCTCTAGCCCACAATCAGGACATTTTTCTCCAATAGGAGTAGCGATTTTTTGGCTTTTAATATCTGTTTTGCCACTTGATATTTTTTGCATAAAAGGCTCATAAAATTTATTTAAAACTTCTTGCCAATTGGCTTTATTTTCGGCAATATCATCAAGTTTTTCTTCCATCTTTGAAGTAAATTCACTATCAACTATATCTGAGAAATGATTTTCTAGCATTGCTGTTATGCTAAATGCAATTTCATTTGGAATTAATTGTTTTTTCTCGCTTCTTACATAATCTCTACTTGTCAAAAGTGTAATAGTAGGAGCATAAGTTGATGGTCTGCCTATGCCAAGACTTTCTAGTTTTTTGACCAAACCTGCTTCAGAATACCTGCTTGGTGGCTCTGTGAGATGACCATTATATTTTAATTCTTGCAAATTTAATTCATCGCCGATTTTGAGATCTGGCAAAATTTTGTCTTTTTCATTTTCGCCATAAACTTTGCTAAATCCGTCAAATATAAGTTTGCGACCACTAATTTTAAACTCACTGCTTTTTGAAGATACAATCACAGTTTCGTTTTGAGAAATACTTGGACTCATTTGAGATGCTAAAAATCTATTATAAATAAGCGTATAAAGCTTAAGCAGGTCTTTTTCAAGATATTTTTCAGCAATTTGTGGAGTAAAATTGACATTTGTAGGACGAATTGCCTCATGAGCTTCTTGAGCACCTTTTGATTTGCTAGTATAAATATTTGGTGTATTTGGCAAGTATTTATCGCCTAAATTTGATTTAATAAATTTTCTTGCTGCATCAACTGCTTCTTTGGCTAAATTTAAACTATCTGTTCTCATATAAGTGATAGCACCCATAAATCCGCTATCAGTTTGGACTCCTTCATACAAAGTCTGAGCCAAAGCCATAGTTCGTTTTGGGCTAAAACCAAGCTTATTTGAAGCAGATTGCTGGAGACTTGAGGTCATAAATGGTGGCTGTGGATTTGTTTTTCGCTGTTTGCTTTCAATATCTTTTATACTAAATTTTTCATTTTCTAAGCAATTTATGATAAATTTGGCTCTATCTTCATTTTGGATTGTGAGTTTTTCGATTTTTTGAGTTTCAAATTTAATCAATTCTGCTTCTAAATTTGTTTTAAATTTGACATCAATACTAAAATATTTAATCGGCTTAAAAGCTTGAATTTCTCGCTCTTTATCTACAATTATTTTAAGAGCGGCTGATTGGACTCTGCCAGCACTTAAACCGCTTTGAATTTTTTGGCTTAAAAGTGGGCTTAGCTTGTATCCTACAATGCGGTCTAATAAACGCCTAGCTTGTTGTGCATTTACGCTGTTCATATCGAGTTTTCTTGGGTTTTTGATAGCATTTTCTATGGCGGTTTTGGTTATCTCGTGAAATACAATTCTAGGCAGATTTTCTGGCTTTTTGCCAATTGCTGCTGCTATATGAAAAGCAATAGCTTCCCCTTCTCTATCTTCATCAGTCGCAAGATAGATTGTGTCAGCTTTTTTGGCTAATTCTTTGATTTCTTTTAGTATAGAAGAGTGGTCCAAGCTTGTTTTATACTCAGGAATAAATTCGCCATTTTGTATCTTGATACCAAAACTGCTTTTTGGCAAATCCCTAATATGACCCTTGCTTGCGATTACGCTATAGCTTTTACCTAAGAAATTTTTGATTGTTTTAGCTTTTGCTGGAGATTCTACTATTATCAATTTACTCATTTTAAATTCCGAAAAAAATTTTGCGTATTCTATCTAAAATTTATAAAAGCTATATAAATAACACCAAAAAAATATTAAATTTAAACAACAAAACACATCTGATTAAATTTGCTAAAAGATTGAAGTGGCCGGGAGATAGGGATTCGAACCCCAGGATGCTTTCACATCAACGGTTTTCAAGACCGCCGCTTTCGACCGCTCAGCCATCTCCCGAAGAATTATTCTGTTTTTTCCTTGACCCAAGTAGCACCTTGGTTAATTTTGTCTTTGCTCCATTTGGTGCCTTGTTCTACCTTGTCCTTGCTCCAATCAGCTCCATCTTGGACTTTTTCTTTTGACCACTGTGCAGCTTTTTTGGAGTCTTCTTTGACACCATCTACGGTGTTTGAACAAGCCAAAAACATAAAACCTAAAGATAACATTAACAATTTTTTCATATTATCTCCTAAGATTTGGAGGCGACACCCAGATTCGAACTGGGGGTAAAAGCTTTGCAGGCTTCTGCCTTACCACTTGGCCATGCCGCCTTGCAACTCAACCCAATTTATGGTGCCCGGAGCCGGACTTGAACCGGCACGGAAGAAAAAATTTCCGAGGGATTTTAAGTCCCTTGCGTCTACCAATTCCGCCATCCGGGCAACATTTAAGCAAATTTAAAAACTATGGAGCGGGAAACGAGAGTCGAACTCGCGACATCGACCATGGCAAGGTCGCGCTCTACCACTGAGCTATTCCCGCACAACAGAAACGAAATAATAGCCAAAATTAGCTTAAAATTTTATTTGAAATTGGTATTTTTAAATTTGAACTAAATTTAATCAAATTTGGCATTAAATTTAGTTCAAATTTAATCAAATTCTACGCTAAATTTTAAAACAAATTTAACAAATTTAGCTTTTTATATTGCCAAAAACCCGTATTTATAACCACAAAAAGTAAATTTATTTAAATTTGAACAAAAATTTAGCATTAAATTTATAGCAAATTTAGTGCGAATTTGTTTAAATCTCGCACTAAATAAGCTCAAATTTATTTTAGATCGTTTTCTTCGATATATGCAGGAACGCCGTTTATTGCACCTGTTTGGAAAAATTTAGCAATTATTTTTGTTTCATTTTCAATTTGAGATTTTGTGATATTTTTTGGCATTGGAGCTTTTTCATCATAATATTTTCTTAAAATCTCAATTTTGTCTTTGTCATTTTTGGCAGTTTTTATATCTTTTAAAATCGCTAAACTCTTAGCTACAGCTTCTTCTCCGTGAGATGGAATAGGAGTAAAAATAAGCTTTAAATTTGAGTTTTTGAGTTGCTCTTCTATTTGATTTAGAGCCATTCTGCAATACGGGCAAAGCGGATCTGTAAATACAAAAACGCTTTTTTTGGCTTTATCATTTCCTAAATTTACAATCTTGCTTTTATCGTAAGTTTTGAGCAAATTTGCTAGATTTTTGCGACCTTGTTTTTGCATTTCTTTGGTTTGTTTTTCTTCAAATTGATTGTAATAAGAAGTCATAGTTTTTGGGTCAATCACATCAGCAAAAACAAATTTATCATCGCTAAATACGATGTCTTTTTTACTAGCATCGCCCATTTTTATTTCTATGATTCTTTGCTCTATTTTAGAGCCAGGCAAGGTTGATTTTTCCAAGACTTTCACACTAGCACCTTGTTTGATTATGTCTTGATACAATGAAAGCACATCATTATCGCTCAAACCAAACGCCAAAGACGAAGCCAAAACTGAAAACAAAGCTATTTTTTTCATAAAAAATCCTTTTTGGGTAAATTTAATCAAATTTGAGCGTAAATTTATCAAATTTGATTAAATTTAACCTACAAAATATTGTTTTGCTTCTTCTTTATTTATTGGGCTTATTTCAAATTTATTCTCCCCAATTTGTGCTTGATAAATTTGATCAAATTTGCTCTTAGCGTATGTAGCGGCTAGTTTTGCGGCTAATTGTTGATCGCTTAAAGATGC
>JAGAZK010000103.1 GCA_017940085.1 Campylobacter sp. | reverse complement strand
GAATTTGCCCGAACGCCCATTTTCTGCGTATAAATTCCCAAAAACAGCTTCACAGCCACCGCCACAGCGATGATGATGAGTGAAATGGTGTCATATTCTGGCGTGATAGGCGAAATGATCTTTTTCACACAGCTAATAACCGCACTAACGCCCGTATATAGGATAATCACGCCGATAGTAAGAGCTGTGAGATACTCAATCCTACCATGTCCGTAAGGGTGCTCTTTGTCTGGTTTTTTATTTGCAAGTTTAAGACCTACAATCGTAATGACTGAGCTTAATGCGTCGCTTAGGTTATTTACGGCATCAACCATAATCGCAATAGAGTTTGTCAAAAATCCGATAAATCCCTTAAACACCGATAAAATCACATTTGCGATAATGCCGATAACTCCTGTGCGAACGATGATTTTATCTCGGCTTATGATTTTATCAGGGATTTGCATTGTTTTCCTTTATTTACACTGATTTTTATTAAAACTTTGCCAAAAAGTAAAACTTCCGCTTTTTGTTCTAACTTCCAAAAGCCACTCTCTATCTTTGAAAGCTTCTAAAAGATCGTCATTGTCGCCCCAAAAGCAGTATTTTTCACGCCAAGCATCGATAAATTCCTTCTTAAATTCATTTCTAACTTTTTCTTTTTTGAAATTCAAATTATCCGGAATAATAAAATTTATTTGTATTAGCTCACCATCACAAAATATCTTTTCTAGCGTAATTTTTTCATTAACAATCGGAAAATCCACATCTTTTAAAGCTTTATCTAAATCGCTCCTACAATCTGCATTTAAAAAACAAGCTAACAAGCTTATATAAAACATTTTTTTAATCATTTTCTCCCTTTTAATCAGTTTGCTATGCATTTTTATATTGCAATTTTATCAAAAAAACTTGTAATTTTGAGAATTTACGCCCCAAAAAACTAAATTTGCTCTATTTTCAATTCAAATTTATCGCCGTATGCGTGGCGGTAAATTTCAAAATATTCATCAAATTTGGCATTTTTGGCACTGCTTAAAAGCTCCATTTTCACGCCCCAAAGGCTGATTTTTATGCCAGTGCTAAATAGTCCGTTTGAAAAATAAAATTTCTTTCGTTTAAATTTGGCAGAATTTAATGAATTTTGCAAATTTTCAGTGCTTTCAATCTCGCAAAATATAGTTTTTTCGCTATAAATTTGCATTATTTTTAATAAAACTGCTGAGCCGATTTTTTGGGATTGAAACTTTGGTAAAATCGCCAAATAATCAATCAACACGGCACCAGATGAAATCAAACTCACGCAAAGCCCCACAAATTTGGCATTTTTATAAACGGCATAAATTTCGCCCTTTTGCTCGGCACATGATCGCAAAATCATCGCAAACGGCTTTCTCTCGCATTTTGGAAAAGAACGCTTATAAAGCGTTTTTATCTTTTTTAACTCGGTTTTGCTAAGTTTTGTTTTTAAATTTATCATTGCCAAATCAACTAAATTTATGCCAAATTTAATCAAATTTGCTTTTTACGGATATTTGTAATAGTTTCTCCGCCGATTGCGTAGTTATCGGTGCTAACTTCATCGATGATGACGACGCAGGTTTTCTCACCACGGCCGACGACTTTCACAAAAGCGTTTGTTAATTCCCTAGCTAAATTTTGCTTTTGTTCCACGCTCAATCCGCCGTCTTCGATCGTCATTTTTACACTTATAAGTGGCATTTTATTTCCTTTATTTAAAATCTTTGCCATAAAATATTTTATAAATTTGCTTTTTTTTGGCTTGTAAATCTAAATTTATCCCAGTGTGATAAGCAATCTCATAAGCTCCAATAAAGCAATTTTCAATATTTATGCCATAATTTATATAATTTGGCACGAAATAAACTTGTTTTTCTTTGATTGCACTTAATAAATTTAATATTCTCTCGCTCTCATCAAGGTCTTTTTTGTAGCTTTGTTTGGCGTTTTCATCGATAAAAATTATGTCTGGATCAATTCTAAGTAAAGTCCCAGCTGAAAAGCTTATTTGATTTAAAGCGTGAGTGAAATCAGCTTCATTTTTAATCCCCAAAAGCTCAAATGGAGCGTAATTTTCACTACTTGCCAAAATCCCCCTTGAGCCAAAATATTCAAGCCCACCAATATAAAATTTTTTGCCTGAAACTTTATAAGAACTTAGTTCAAACTCCAAAGAACTAACATTTTCTAAAAATTCATTTGCTCTATCTTGCGAATTTGTCGCATTTGCGATGATCCAAACAGCATCTTTGAAGCTTTTTATAGGGTTTTTGTAATCAAATTTGACCCCTAAAACTGGGATATTTAAAACTCTTTCAAATCTATCTAGCCTGTCTTTGTCGGCATTTGCCACAACAAGCAAATCAGCTTTTAATTCGCTAAACTCATCTTTATTTACAAAATATCCGTCATATTCGAGTAATTTGACATTTTTCAAACTCTCGCTAGATCTGATAAACTCGCTATAGGGTGCATTTGTGGCAATATCTATTTTTTGTATGGCTACGATTTTGTCTTCTAAGCCCAAATAAATCCCAGCTCTAAGTGCACCTTCGCCGATAAATACAATTCTTTTGGCATCTTTAATCTCTACAAGTCTTCCATACGAATCAACTCCACCCCACGAAAATGCAAAAAATGCGATCAAGCAAACAAAAATTCTCATCACAACTCCCAAAAATTTGATGAGCGATTATAACAAATTTGAATTAATCTTTTGTGAGTTAAATTTGGACGCCACCTCTGATAAGAACTACGGTCGTGTAACCAAGGCTTGTGCTTACTATCTGCGTGGTCAGGTTTACATG
>JAGAZK010000102.1 GCA_017940085.1 Campylobacter sp. | reverse complement strand
TTAATTCGTCTAAAATTTGACTTGGATGTATGTTTAGATCAGCCAAAGCTACGATTATATGAAAAATCAAATCAGCTCCTTCATACACGACATCATAGCTTGGATCGCCCTTTTTGTGTTCGCCAAATTTATTTATATCTTGACCTAAATTTACTGCATTTTGGGCATTTTTTAAATCTTTAATTGCTAAACAAAGCTCATTTGCTTCTTCGCTGATTTTTTTGAGATATGCATTTGAGCCTTTTGAATAAAGTCGTGCGATATATGATTTCTCTTTATTTGAATTAAATTTGCGTGATAATGCGATATGATAAAGTTCGTCCAAAATATCGTATTTTGGGCGAATTTGGGCGGTTAAATTTGGTTTAAATTTATCATCAAATTTATTAAAAAAACAAGTTTTGTTTCCAGTATGACAAGCTGAGCCTTTTTGCTCTACAATTAATAAAAGCGTGTCATTGTCACAATCAAGCGACATTTCTTTTACTATTTGGATATTTCCGCTTTCTTCGCCTTTTTGCCAAATACGATTTTTGCTTCTTGAAAAATAATGTGCCAAACCTGTTTTTTGGGTCAAATTTAAGGCTTCTTCATTCATATAAGCCATCATCAAAACGCTTTTATCAGCATAATCTTGCACAACAACTGGCAAAAGTCCGTTTAATTTGACCCAATCTATTTTCATTTATTTTCTACTGCACTTTGTTTGGCTCTATCTTTTGTATCTACCCAAATATTTGGCACCGCTCCGCCCGGAGTTAGAAAAATTTTCGCATCATTGTTTGTTTTGAGAGCTTCATTGAAATGTCTTTGGATTTCAATTTGTTTGAGTCTGAGCAAATTTCCATCTAAACTTCTAGCGATTTCTTTATTTGCATAAGCTTGAGCGTTTGCTTCGATTTTGACAGCTTCGGCTGTTCCTTTTGCAAGAGCTGCTTTTCTAAGAGCTTCTTGGTTTGCTTTTTCAACTTCATATTTTGTGCGTTCTGCTTCTTGTTTGGCGATTTGCACCCTTTCAATTTGTTCTTTTACTTTTGGTGGAAGTATGATTTCACGAAGTTGGACGCTAGCTAATTCAACTGGGCGATTTGGTTGTTTGTCAATATCAGATCTAATTCCATTATCAATGCCCTCAGCTATGTCGTTTCTGCGTTCAGGGAGTTCTTCGGCTGTATATTTTCCTACTACATTTCTCACTACATTTCTCACAACTGGATCTATGATTTTGTTTTCCCAGCTAAATCCCCAAGCTGCTATAGTTTGAGGTGCATTTTGCGGATTTAGACGATATTGGACAGTTATGTCAATATTTACAGGAAGTCCGCGAGAATCAAGCACAGAAATCGTGTCTTTTGTCTCAATACCGCTTCCTCTATAATTTGTCTCGTTTCTTCCTTCAATTGAAGTGTAGTTTATAATACGCACTTTTGTATCTACGACCCTAACTTCTTGAATAAAAGGGATAAAAAAGTGAAATCCAGCATTTAGTGGATTTGGATCAAATTTACCTGCTGTAGATTTGATACCAACTTCACCTGAGTTAATTATCACAAAAGGTTTTGCTAAAACCAAAATCACAATAATTGCGATGATTGCATAAATCAATCCATTAAATTTACCAAGCCCAGAAAAATCAGGTAAATTTGGCTTTTTGATATTAAGACCTTTGTCGTTTTTGTTGTCTGATTTTTTGTTAAAATAGTCATTTAAATCTGCTGGCATTTGTATCCTTTAATCAACAAAAGTTAAAAAATGTTCGTATTTTTTGTTTTTGCCCATTACGACTTCAAAATACGCATCTTGCAATCTTTTGGCTACTTCACCCCTTTTGCCAGATCCGATTTTTCGTCCATCAATATCAGTAATTGGCGTAACTTCGGCTGCTGTTCCTGTAAAAAACGCTTCGTCAGCTGTATAGGCTGTATCTCTTGTGAGTCTTTCTCTTCGCACATTATAACCCAAATCTTGAGCTATTGAGATGACGGTTTTTTGTGTGATACTTTCTAAGCTTGTATCATTTGGCGGAGTAATGATAGAGCCGTCTTTTACGATAAAAAAGCATTCGCCTGGACCCTCAGCAATAAAGCCTTGCGGATCTAAAAGCAATGCTTCGTCATATCCGCATTTTGTAGCTTCATCATTTGCCATTTGTGAATTAAAATAATTTGCACTTGCTTTTGCTTTTGCCATCATTGAATATTGAGGCGGCTTGATCCAAGAGCTAGTTTTTACTTTTATGCCTCTCTCAAGCGCTTCTTCGCCCATATAAGCACCCCATTCCCAAGCTGCAATTATCACACTTACAGGACATCCTTCAATCGCTACGCCCATTTTTCCATATCCTAAAAATGCAAGTGGTCTTAAATAAACATTGTCATTGTAAGTGTTTGATCTAAGCAAATCTACATGGGCTTTTTCTAGCTCTTCTAAACTAAATGGAATATCGATTTTGCAACATTTTGCAGATTCTAATAATCTTTTTGTGTGATCATATAATCTAAAAATCGCTAATCCTCTTGGCGTTTTGTATGCTCTTACACCCTCAAATACAGCATTTCCATAATGCAAAGAATGAGTCAAGACATGACAAGTCGCATCTTTCCATTTGACTAATTTTCCGTCATACCAAATATGTTCGGCTTCTTTGATAGCCATTTTTTCTCCTTGTTTTTAAAATAAAAAATCCTTTTATATTAGCGTAAATTTGATTAAGAAGTTTTAAAATATGGGCTAGATTTGGATTAAATTTAACCCCAAATAAATTTAGCAAATTTATTAGCACAATTTTAAATACTCTACTATCTCGCCACTTTTTAGCTCATTTTGATTTTGTGGGCATATCAATAAAACCGCATTTCCAAGCAAATTTGTAGAAATTGCTGAGCTTCCCTTTTTTTTGCCTTTTGTGGTGATTTTTAAAACTCCGTTTTCGTTGATCAAATTTGCTGCACTAAATTCTTGCAAATTTGATTTTTTTGAATAATCTTCGCTCAAAATTGCTTTAAATTTAAAATCACTCTTTTGCCAAAGCAGTTTTGTGGCAAATTCTCTAAAATAAAGCAAACAAGTTACCACAGCTGAATACGAAAATCCCGGCAATGCAAATAAAAATTTATTATTAAATTTAGCTATTTTTATATGACGACCTGGTTTGATTGCAGCTTTATCTACGATGATCTCGCCACTTCTTGCGATTTGCTTCATAAAATCAAAATCCCCAACACTAACACCGCCTGTCGTAATCACCGCATCATAAGTGCCCAAAGCTTGATTTATGGTGTTTTCTAATTTTTCAAAATCATCTTCTATGATTGGCAAAATCGCACTCTCGCAACCTAAATTTGATATTATATTTGCGATTGCTATGTTATTTGAAGTATAAATTTGAGATAAATTTAATCTATTTTCGCCAATGTCTAAAAGCTCAGATCCTATGGATAATACAGCAACTTTTGGTTTAGTCAAAACATTTATAAAACAAATACCGAGCTCTGCTAAAAGTGTAATTTCTCCAAAGCCAATTTTTGTGCCTTTTTTTAGGAGTAAATCACCTTTTTTATAGCTTTCACCTACTTTTCGCACAGCAAAGCCTAAATTTACGGGTAAATTTATAATAATTTCATCGTTTTGAACGCTTACATTTTCAATTGGTATGAGAGTATCGCTCTCGCCACTCATCAAAGCTCCCGTAAATGTCTTAACGCATTCGCCTTTTTTTATATTAAATTTATTCTCACTTCCAGCTGGTAAGATTCCTATTATTTTGAGCTTCTGGCCTTCTTTTAAATCATCAAATTTAACAGCATATCCGTCCATTGCAGCAGTATCAAAAGATGGCAAATCAAATTGAGCTATTATGTCTTGGCTCAAAATTCGCCCCATTGCTGCACTAATTGCGATTCTTTCATAATTTTGCCAAATTGGAGTTTGATTGAGTAAATTTTCTAGACTTTGTTCGTAGCTTTGCATTTTTGTCCTTTATGCTAAAATTCCCGCACCAAAAAGTGCTTTTGAGCGATCTTTTGCCCAAATTCTTTTGCCATTTTTCAAATCGTATTTCCAAATAGGAGCATTTGCTTTGAAATCTTCTACAAAATCATTAATAAGTTTTAATGCAGTTTTGCGTTTGGGGCTAAGCACACAAGCAATATAGCTTGAAGTGTGATTTAGCACATCTCCAATAGAATGAGCCATTAGGATTTTGGCATTTAAATTTGAAGCTTTTTCTTGCCAATTTTTAAACCAAATTTGCAAAAGCGGCTCGTATATATCAAAACTAAGCCCATCAATTTCATTTTCATCACGCACAATGCCTACAAAATGTATCATCGCTCCATAATTTTGATTTCTAAACTCATCATACCAAGAAGATAAAATTTTATTTACATCAAGACAACCATTGTGCAATTCTAACATTTTAGCCCCCGCATACTGGAGCTAGAATCACAACTCTATCTCCATTATTGAATTTAGTTTTTGGATCTGTAATAATTTCATCATTTACCAGCACAGCACAAATTTTTAGCCACTCTTTTAAGCTTTCATCTTGATTTAAAATCTCTTTTAATTCTTCCAAATTTGCTATATCTAGCTCTAAATTTTCTTTTTGAATTGGCCCTGGGAACTCCACAAAAATCATATAATCACCTCCGTTGTAGAATAATTTGTATAATTCACAAATGCTTTATTTACGACCTTGACATTAATTTTTTTAGTCCAATCCACCAAATATTTTCCTTTTTCATTTACGCTAAACTCAGCACAAATCCGTGAAGCAAATTTAATTATTTCATCATTTAAGCTTTGTTTGTTTGTTTTAACGATGACATGAGCTGATGGAAGGTCTTTTAAATGAAACCAAAAATCATCTTTTTTAGCATTTGATAGTAAAAATTCATTTCCTTTTTCGTTTTTGCCTAATATTATTTTATACTCTCCAATATAGAAATTTTCAATAATATCTGCATTTTTAAAATCTTTTTTGTTTGTATTTTTTGGAAGAAGATTTTCTAAAAACTCAGGGTCATTTGAGTTTAAAACTGCTTTTAAGAGATTTTGCAAAAATACGAGCTTATCTTGCAAATTTTGGCTTTGGATTGCGATATTTTTGGCTTTTTGGCGGTATTTTTTGGCTAATTTAAATAAATCATTTGCTTCAAATTTAGCTGGATTTTTAAGATCAAATTTAAAAATCTCTTCATTAAATTTAATCTCAAATTTTCTCTCATAGTCTTTAATTTTGTATAAATTTGCTACTAAAACTTCGGCTTTTTTGCTACAAATTTCGGCTTGTTTTAAAAGTTCATCTTTGCTTTGAAGTGAGTTTAAATGCATGTTTAAATTTGCAATTTTTTTCTCAATACTTTGGATTTTTGCTGTTTTGATTTGAGCGATTTTTTTGTTTTGGATTTTTAAAAACTCATCTTCAAAAAACGCTTCAAAATCACTAATTTGCTCACTTGGCTTTTCTTTTATTTCACAAGGATTTAGATGAATCAAATTTTTGCCAACTGAAATTTGACGAAATTCGGTGCTAAAATGTCGCAAAGCTTCTAAAATAACATCATTTTCATCTGTAATAATCGCATTTGTAAATCTACCTGTAAATTCCAAATACAAATTTGAAATCATCTTTTTATAAGAACCTTCCAAACAAACTCTAATATGCAAAATTCTATTATTTTGTGGCACATTAAGTGATAAAATTTTCGCATTTAAAAAGCGTTTTTGCAAAACTATATCAAATGGAGCTTTGTAGGTTTTGCCTTTTAAATTTGCTTTGTAAATACTAGAACCGCTTTTGTTTAGATCAAAAATAAGTTCAAATTTATTATCAAATTTGATTAAGATAGCGGTATCTGCGACCCTTTTGATAATTGAAATTTTTTTAAATTTATTTAAAAATTCGGCAATTTGGATTAAAACTTTGTATTTCATAAGGGCGATTATACCAAATTTTTGCTACAATAAGCCCCGTTAAATTTAAAAGGCAAACTATGAAACAAACAATAACACAAAAAATTTTCTCAGCTCACGCAAACAAAGAAGTAAGCCCGGGCGAAATCGTAGAAAGCACCATAGATATGGTGATTGGCAATGACATTACAACGCCAATTTCAATCAAAGCTTTTAGAGATAGTGGGGCTAAAAAACTAGCCAATCCAAATGGATTTGCTATTGTAATGGATCATTATATCCCTACAAAAGACATAATGAGTGCAAATCAAGCCAAAATTAGTCGTGAATTCGCATACGAACACGATTTACCACATTTTTTTGATGAAAAAGATATGGGAATCGAACACGCACTAATGCCTGAAAAAGGGCTTGTGATACCGGGAGATGTGATAATAGGAGCAGATTCGCATACTTGCACACATGGAGCTTTGGGGGCATTTAGCACTGGTATGGGCTCAACTGATATTGCTTATGCGATGATTACGGGCAAAAACTGGTTTAAAGTGCCAAGCACGATAAAAGTCGTATTTAAGGGCAAACCAAGCGATCATATTTACGGCAAAGATTTGATTTTGGAAGTTATTCGCCAAATCGGCGTAGATGGTGCATTATACAAGGCTTTGGAGTTTTGTGGAGATATGAAATATCTTGATATGGATAGTAGATTTTCGCTTTGCAATATGGCTATTGAAGCTGGAGCTAAAAACGGAATAATCGCCTGTGATGAGATTACAAAAGCATTTTTAGATGAGAGAAATTTAAGAGATGAGCCTAAATTTTATTATAGCGACGAAGATGCACAATACGAAAAAATCATTGAAATTGATATGAGTAAATTAGATCCAGTAATTGCTTATCCATTTTTGCCAAGCAATGGCAAATCAATTAGAACAGCCGTCAAAGATGATATTAAAGTAGATCAAGCATTTATTGGAAGTTGTACAAATGGGCGTTTGAGCGATCTTAGAATTGCTGCAAATATCCTAAAAGGCAAAAAAGTAGCTAAAAAAACAAGACTTATAATCACTCCAGCTACCCAAAAAATCGCTCTTGCTGCATACAAAGAAGGCTTAATGGATATATTTATAGAAGCTGGAGCTGTAGTGAGTAATCCTACTTGCGGGGCTTGTCTTGGTGGATATATGGGGATTTTGGGTGCTGGCGAGAGATGTATTAGCACAACAAACCGAAATTTTGTCGGCAGAATGGGCGATAGAAGTAGCGAAGTATATCTTGCAAACTCAGCCGTAGTCGCAGCTAGTGCAATCGCTGGTAAAATCGCAGATCCGAGAGATATTTGATAAATTTAATTACTTTTAATCAAAGTGTAAATTTAATCAAATTTAATATGGTTTTTGAATTAAATTTAATCAAATTTGGGCAAATTTAATGCAAAATGCTTTGATTTTAGCTGGTGGAGAATCTAAAAGATTTGGTAGTGATAAAACTCTCATCAAATACCAAAATTACACTTCAATCACGCATTTTTTATTTGAGAGATTAAGCTGGATTTTTAAAACCGTGCAAATTTCTGCAAAAAGCCAAAAATTTAATCCGCCTTTGCCTATTTTAGAAGATGATTTTGATGAGTTTTGCCCACTTTTTGTTTTGGCAAATTTGGATAAATTTTTTAATTCTCCTGTGTTTATCATAGCAGCAGATACACCTTTTGTCGCCAAAGATACGATAAAAACGCTATTTTCAAATCTAAATTCTCATCAAATTTGCTTAGCCAAAGATGAGATTAAAACACATTATTTGTGTGGGTTTTTTGATCCAAGTGTATCTGAAATAGCAAGAAATCTTATAAAAAATGAAGAAAAAATGGTAAAATCGCTTATTGGGATTTGCGATACAAAAATCATTAAATTTGATGATGAAAAGCAGTTTTTAAACATAAATACAAAACAAGATTTAGAAAGTATATTATGAGAGAGTTTTTGATTTTATTTGCTTTGATAATCTCTCTTAATGCTCAAGAAATGAGCGAGAATTACCAAAAAGCTATGGAATTTGAGAGCAAAAAAGATTATGAAAATGCTATGTTTTTTTATAAAAAAGATGCTCAAATTTACAATTCCCAAAACTCAAATCTAGATCAACACCGCCCAGTAAATTTGCCATTTATCCAAACTCACAAAGAAAATTATGTCTTGCCTGTAAGCTTTAAAAATCTAAGAGATAATCAAAAAAATCCAGAGACTAAATTTCAATTTAGTGTCAAAAAGAAGCTTTTGAGCGAAATTTTTGGGTATCCAATTAGCATAAATGGTGCATATACACAAGTCTCATGGTGGCAAATAGCCAAAGAATCAGCACCTTTTAGAGAGACAAATTATATGCCAGAGATTTTCTTTGAGATACCTATAGATGGTGGCATTATTCCGCTTGATGGCTTTGATTTGGGTTTTATTCATCAATCCAATGGTAGAGATGGAATTAATTCAAGATCATGGAATAGAGCGTATTTGCAGACGATTTTTAATTTTGATAATCTCCAAATTATACCAAAAGCGTGGCTTAGACTTGACAAAGAAAAAGACAACGAACTAGATGATAATCCATATATCGAGCATTACGCTGGGCACGGGAGTTTGGAGATAAATTATAATTTTGGTGATTATTACGCCAAACTTAGCGTAGCAAATAATTTTCACTTCAATAATACAAATCGTGGAAATGTAGAATTAAGCGTGTATATACCGATCATCAAAGATTTAGCTTATGGAATGATCCAGTTTTTCAACGGCTATCATGAATCAATGATAGATTATGATAAAAGCACCAATAGAATCGGTCTTGGGTTTTTGATATTTAGATGATGAGATTAATAAATTCACTTAGACTACAGCTAATATAGCAAAGATTAGATTGCGTAAATCAACTGCATTTTATTATACTGCGATTTTTAAATTTAATTGTTTTTGAATATTGCAAAGTCTGTAAATTTAGCTAAATAAGAACAAATTTACTTTTTTTCACCGATTTTTCGGTATTGTTTTACTATATGTCTAGGCAAATCTTTTGATATTGCCCCAATACTTTCGCCTTCTGAGTATGCTGTGGATACAAATACGATTTCATCTGTTTTAATGTCTTTTAGGGTGATTTCAAATCTTGCTCTTGAATACGGCTTGGAATAACCACCACTTGTAGTAGTATATGGGATAGAAACATATCTACCATTTATAAATGCAGAATCATATCTAGTATGAGTTTGCAATGGAATATATGTGCTTCCATGATCTGCTGAAACAATAGCGATGGATAAAACGCTATCAACACCAGATTTTTCAATGATATTATCAATTTCTTCATCGCTAAATTTTTTAAGTGGCGGAATAAGTTGTGTGCTTGGAATTGCTTCTAAATTGTTTTTAGCAAATACTTTAACTAAAGTTTTTTCAAGCCTTTGGATAAAGTCAATATCGCTAGAATCAATAACAACAAACATTTTTTTGTATTTTAAGACATCAATATCTGGATTTGCAAAACTACTAATTCTTGTAGAAGCACAACTAATAAATAAAAATGCAAAAACTAATAAAATCAAATTTTTTCGCATTTTGGCTCCTAATTTTGGCAAATTTACCATAAATTTAGTCAAATTTATTTGTAGCGATAAGTAATTCTACCTTTGTCTAAACTATATGGCGTAAGCTCGACTTTGACGCGATCTCCGGGCATAATTTTTATATAGTGCATACGCATTTTTCCTGCGATATGACACAAAATTACATGCTTATTATCAAGCTCAACTTTAAATGTCGCATTTGGTAAAGCCTCAATTACATTGCCGTCTATTTCGATGACATCATCTTTTGCCATTAAATTTTCTCCTTATTTTAACATTCTACACCGATAAGCCACTCGGTCTTATCAAAATTTGATTTATCTAAATCTGTTCTGCGTTTTAGTGGAGAAGTGCAACCTCTTGGCTTAATATATTTTATCGCGATATTTTCCGCTTCGCTTAAGGTAAGCAATTTCTCGCTTTTTAACACTATATAATAAGGTATCTGAAACGGCACTATATAGCTATCTAAGATGATTTTATTGCCATCTATGATAGTTTCATAATGATTTTCATCAACTTTTATTAAATTATTATTCAAAACAATGCTTTGATTTTTTACAGAATTTGTGCAACCAAAAAATGCAAACAAAACAGATAAAAGTAGAATTTTTTTCATATACATTCCTATACTTTGCTTAAAATTTCAACTTTATTATTTACAATAGCCAAACAATGCTCATAATGAGCTGTTCTAAGCCCGTCTTTTGCTGTGGTGGTCCATTTATCTTCGCCAATCACTGGGGTTCCATCTTTTTGGCAAATCATTGGCTCAATACAAAAAACCATATTATTGCGGATTTTTGGACCAGCTTTTGGATTGTTTCCTTCTAGATAATTTGGAATTTCTGGCTCTTCGTGTGGGCGTTTGCCTATACCATGACCGCAAAAGCCACGAAGCGGGACAAAACCACGATTTAATATAAATTGCTCTAATTCGTTGCAAACTTCTTTAAAATGCATTCCGACTTTTATAAAATCTATCGCATGATACAAAGCATCTTTAGAACAAGCAATTAAATTTTCATCATCTTTTGAAATTTGACCAACTGGATATGTTCTAGCACTATCGCCAAAATATCCATTTAAATTTGCACCAATATCAACACTTACTATATCACCATCTTGCAATTTATATTCGTTTGGGATACCGTGAATTATTACTTCATTTACACTTACACAAGCCGTATTTGGGAAACCATAAAGTCCCTTAAAAGCTGGTTTAGCACCAGCATTTTTAATCATATCTTCGCAAATTTGATCAATTTCTAGTAAAGAAATGCCCGGCTTGATAAAATCATGCAAAAAATCAAGCACACGAGCCACTATTTGATTAGCGACTCGTAAATGCTCAATATCTTTTGCAGTTTTGATAGGAATTGACATTAAAGCCCTATTGCACTAAGGGTTTGATATTTGTTCATATAAATTTGTGCTTCTATTCTTCTCATGGTATCAAGTGCCACAGAAACTACAATCAAAACACTAGTTCCGCCAAAATAAAATGGCACACCCATAAATTTGACCAAAACCCAAGGCAGAGTTGAAATAAGCCCTAAATAAACAGCACCAGTTAGTGTAAGTCTGCTTGCAATTTCATTTAAATAAGCAGCAGTGCTTTCACCCGGACGAACTCCTGGTATAAAGCCGCCTTGTCTTTTTAAATTTTCGCTAATATCTTTTGCACTAAAAATGATTGATGCGTAGAAATATGCAAAAAACATAATAAACACAAAAGTAAGAAAATTAAAGAAATATCCGTTTGGACTAAGAAAATCATTAATCATACGAACATATTCATTTGTGCTTGCTTGGAGAATTGTGCCCGGAAACATCAAAACCGCACTTGCAAAAATTGGTGGAATAACACCACTTAAATTTACTTTGATTGGAATGTAGTTCATAATTCTTTTGTTTTGATTTGCCATAACTGTTTTGCGAGAATATGAAATCGGAATTCTTCTCTCGCCAAGCTCTACAAATATAACTATACCAACCGTAGCCAAAATAATCAAAGCCATAAAAACAACAACTAAGAAATTCATTTCTCCAGTATTGACTAAATTTATAGTATGACCGATAGCTGATGGTATTCCACTAACAATTCCAGCAAAGATAATCAAGCTTATTCCGTTTCCTATGCCTCTTTGGGTAATTTGCTCCCCAATCCACATAAGTAGCATTGTCCCAGTAAGCATACTCGCACAACTAATTGCGATAAATAAATTTATATCTATCATAATAGCTGGCTCACCTGCTCTTCCGCTCAAGCTTTGCAAACCTATGCTAACACCAATTGCTTGAATAATAGTAATCACAATGGTAGCATATCTGATGATTTGCATATATTTTTGCATACCATCTCGTTCTTTTTTCATTTTGCCTAAATTTGGAAAAGTAGCAGACAAAAGCTCCATAATGATGGATGCGGTAATATATGGCATAATACCCAAAGATATGATGCTTAAGCGTTCAGCGGCATTTCCGCTAAACATATTAAACAAACCCAAAGCGTTATTTGAATTTGATGTAAAAAAGTCTTTAATAACTTCTGTATTTACGCCTGGAACTGGCACATAAGCCAAAACTCTATAAGCAAACAAAAATCCAAGAGTAACCAAAATTTTGTTAAGTAAATTTTTGTTCATTATTTACTTCCACTAGTTTTTATATTCTCATCTTTTATCTTGCTTACAAGATCTTTAGTACTTGCACCAATTAATTTTACTTTTTTGACTGAAGTTGAGATTTTATGCACACTTCTAATGCTATCAAGAGTAATTTCGCTCAAATCTTTAATAGCAGTAATTTTTTCTACATTGATAACATAAGGTTTTTCAAATTTAGAAGTAAAACCTACTTTTGGCAATCTTCTTTGAAGCGGTTGTTGTCCGCCTTCAAAACCTCTTTTTGCATGAGAGCCTGTTCTTGCTGTTTGACCTTTGCCACCTCTACTAGCTGTTTTACCATGACCACTACCTTGACCACGACCAACTCTTTTTGTGCTGTGAGTAGAACCAGCTGCTTTTTGTAAATTTTCAAGTCCCATAATTAACCTTTCAACATACTAAGAGCTTTGATAGTAGCACGAACAACATTTGCAGAATTACTAGATCCAATTGATTTTGTAAGGATATTTTTAATTCCAGCTAATTCAACAACAGGTCTTGCACCGCCACCAGCAATCACACCAGTACCTTCGCTTGCTGGTTTTAACAAAATCCTACTAGCATTAAATTTAACTTCAATATCATGAGGAATTGTGCTACCTTTTAATTTGACTTCAACTATGTTTTTAAAAGCATCATCAACAGCTTTTCTCATAGCATCAGGAACTTCTTTGGCTTTACCAAAACCAAAACCCACAAGTCCATTTCTATTGCCAACTACAACCAAAGCCGTAAATCTAAATCTTCTACCGCCTTTTACGACTTTTGTAACACGACCTATATCAACTATTACTTCTTCAAATTCTTCTCTATTGTATTTTTCCATAATATTTCCTTGATTATAGCTTTATGTCGTTTTGTCTTAAACCATCAGCAAAAGCTGCGATTACACCGTGATACAAATAACCATTTCTATCAAATACTGCTTGTGAAATTTTAGCCTTTTTTAATTTGGCTGCTAAATCTTTAGCAAGTGCTGTTGCACCTTCTTTGTTTGCTTTTAAATTTAGCTTTTTACCATCACTTGCACAAAGAGTAGTGTTTGCAACATCATCTATAGCTTGAGCATAAACAGTTCTATTAGATCTAAATATTGAAATTCTAGGGCAATCTTTTGTTCCTGAAACTTGAGCTCTGATTCTTGCTTTTCTTTTAATTCTTAAAGAAATTTTTCTTTTTAATACATTTGCTACCATGACGCACCCTTATTTCTTAGATGTTTTTCCGGCTTTGCGGATAATTCGTTCTTCAAGATATTTGATACCTTTACCTTTGTATGGTTCAGGTGGTCTAAACTCACGAATTTTAGCTGCTACTTGACCAACTACTTGTTTATCGCTACCTTTGATAGTCAAAACATTTTTATCTAAACTAGCCTCTATGCCATCTGGTAATTGATAATTAATCACATGAGAAAAACCTAAATTTAACTCTATAATTTTACCTTTTACAGCTGCTTTATAACCAACACCATTGATTTCAAGCTGTTTTTGAAAACCATCTGTAATACCGATAATAACATTATTTGCTAAAGCTCTATAAGTTCCCCAATAAGCTCTACTTTGTCTATCTTCTCCAAGACTAGAAAATGTAATATTTCCGTCTTTTATCTCAACTTTTACATTGCCTTTAGTATCTAATTCTTTAGTAGCATTGCCTTTTTTGAAAACTAAAACGCTTCCTTTTAGACTAACATCTACACCATTTGGAATACTAATAGGCTTTTTACC
>JAGAZK010000101.1 GCA_017940085.1 Campylobacter sp. | reverse complement strand
TGGTCATTTACAAGCTGAGCTTTTTGAT
Organism: Campylobacter sp.; assembly: GCA_017940085.1. Classification (GTDB taxonomy): domain Bacteria; phylum Campylobacterota; class Campylobacteria; order Campylobacterales; family Campylobacteraceae; genus Campylobacter. The sequence continues at coordinate 3,800 of JAGAZK010000101.1, read as the reverse complement.
AATTATGTTGAAGCTAAGCTTATAGATCCGACTTTTATAATTGATTTTCCAATTTCAATTAGTCCTTTAGCAAGAAGAAGCGATAAAAATCCGCAAATTGCTGAAAGATTTGAATTATACATAGCTGGAAAAGAAATCGCAAATGCTTTTAACGAATTAAACGATCCAATCGATCAATACGAACGCTTTAAAGCTCAAATTGACGCTAAAAACGCAGGTGATGATGAAGCACACGAAATGGACGAAGATTATTGCCAAGCATTAGGCTATGCTATGCCACCAACTGCTGGTTGGGGACTTGGAGTTGATAGACTTGTAATGCTTTTGCTTGATAAACAATCAATCAGAGATGTTATTTTATTTCCAGCGATGAAACCAATTAATAAGGAGAATGAATGAGCCTTGAAAACTTTGATAAAGAAATTTTCGATTTAACGAATAAAGAATTAAGCCGTCAATGCGACCATTTGGAGATGATTGCAAGTGAAAACTTCACTTACCCAGAAGTCATGGCTGTTATGGGTTCGATTTTAACGAATAAATACGCAGAAGGTTATCCCGGCAAAAGATATTATGGCGGCTGCGAATTTGTCGATGAAATCGAAACTATCGCTATTGAAAGATGTAAAAAACTTTTTGGTTGCGAATTTGCAAATGTCCAACCAAACTCAGGCTCACAGGCAAATCAAGGTGTTTATGGAGCGTTTTTAAAACCAGGCGATAAAATTTTAGGTATGGCATTAAGCCACGGCGGACACTTAACACATGGTGCGAAAGTTTCAAGTAGCGGAAAATATTATGAGAGCTTTGAATATGGCGTTGAGCTAGACGGTCGCATAAACTACGATCGCGTAGCTGACATCGCAAATATCGTTAAACCAAAAATGATAGTTTGTGGCGCTAGTGCTTATACAAGAGAGATAAATTTTGCTAAATTTAGAGAAATTGCCGATAGTGTTGGAGCTTTTCTTTTTGCCGATGTCGCTCACATAGCCGGACTTGTTGTGGCAGGAGAGCACGCAAATCCGTTCCCGCACTGTCATGTAGTTAGTTCAACTACTCACAAAACGCTTCGAGGCCCAAGAGGCGGCATAATTATGACGAACGATGAAGAATTCGCTAAAAAAATCAATAGTTCGATTTTCCCGGGCATTCAAGGCGGTCCTTTAATGCATGTTATCGCAGGAAAGGCTGTGGGCTTCAAACACAATCTAAGTCCTGAGTGGAAAGTTTATGCAAAACAGGTCAAAGCAAATGCAAAAATTTTAGGCGAAACTTTGGTAAAAAGGGGATTTGATTTAGTAAGTGGCGGCACGGATAATCATTTGATTTTAGTAAGCTTTTTAAATAAAGAATTTAGCGGAAAAGACGCCGATATAGCACTAGGAAACGCTGGAATTACCGTAAATAAAAACACAGTCCCGGGCGAAACTCGCAGTCCGTTTATCACAAGCGGTATTCGCGTAGGAAGCCCTGCTTTAACGGCTCGCGGCATGAAAGAAGCTGAGTTTGAGTTTATCGCAAATAAAATCGCAGATGTGCTAAATGATATAACAAATACCGAACTTCAAGCAAAAGTCAAAAAAGAAGTTGTAGAATTAGCACATAAATTTATAATTTACGATAAGGCAATGTTTTGATTAGTAGCATGGATTTAAGTTTGATCAAGATTATAAACGATCATTATTACATACAAAGAGACAAGGTAATTAACAAAACCAACCATAAAGGTAAGTATTTTTTTGATAAATTTGAGCGAGTAAATGAAAATTTATCGTATCTTGTCCAAAAAGATCACGCTGAGAAAAAAATAGTTGTAGCTCATGATTTGATTACAAAAGATGAAAAAGTTGAAAATATCGTCTTTGACTATAATGGCAGAACGCCAGATCGTTTTTGGCATAAAGCTCAATTAATGCTTAGAGAGCTTGGATTTATCAATTTTACAGCTTACAAGACAAAGACACCAGGTCATTTGCATTTATATGTGCATAAGGGTCATACTGCACTTATGGAAGCTTATCAAATCGCAAATAAACTTTCTGTATTGTTAGCTCAAAAAATGCCACAAGAGTGGAGAATGTTCCCAAATATGGATATGCCACGGGAATTTAATATTTTGATTTTGCCTTATGAGCTTTATCAAAAAGAACGCGGTGCTAGTTGGGCAAAACATATGTAAAAGGAGAAGAAATGGAAGAAAATAACGGTTTGCAAGATATTTTATTAGACAAAAACGAAGACGAAAAATCTAACAAAACTCGTAAGTTTTTGATTAGCGTTGCTACTTTAGCAATCATTTTTTTGATAGTTTTGATTGCTGTTAAGTATCTAAATTCAAGCTCAAATGAAGGCAAAATCGCTGATGCCGATTCTTTGTTGTTGCCAAGTGAGCCAAATTTAGATAGTAGCCAAGATATTTTCGAGCAAGTTCCAATAATAGCCGAAGAAAATACCAAAGAAAAATTTGAAAATTTGGTAAATGACTATAAAAATTCTCGCTCCAAAGAAATAGAGCAAAACAAAACAAATAGCATTACTCCAGACAGAATAGCAGCCGCTGAACAACGCTTTAATGAGCAAAAAAACAACAATGCTACTCAAAATACTCCAAGTGTAGTTCAAGCCCCTAAACAACAAGAAAAGCCAGCTATCGCTCAACAAAATAATGCTCAAGCCAAACCAGCTCTACAATCAAAACCACAACCAGCTCCAAAGCCAACCGTAGTATCAAAACCATCAAGCTCACAAGGTGCTGGAAATTATATCCAAGTGGCTTCTTTAAATGCTTTTGACCAAAACAATCCTTTGATTAAAAAAATCACTTCCAAAGGCTACAATTACAGAGTATATAAAACTTCGGTCAAAGGCTCAGAAGTTACAAAAATACTAATCGGTCCTTTTGATAATGCAGAACTCGGTCGTCAATTAGGACAGATTAAAAGCGAGTTCAACGAAGACGCTTTCATATACAGAATCAAATGAAAAAATTTGCCGTATTTGGCAACCCCGTGGCGCACTCCAAATCGCCACGGATGCATAATTTAGCTTTTCAAAATTTATCTTATGATGCTTTTTATGGTAGAGTGCTTTTAGATGACCCACTTTTATTGGTGCAAAAATTTAATTCCTTAGGGCTTAGTGGTGCTAATATAACAGTCCCTTTCAAAGAAACTACACTAAATTTATGCGATGAGATTGATGAAGATGCTAAAAATATCGGTGCTATAAATACGATAATCAAACAAGACAATAAAATCATAGCCTATAATACAGACGCTCCTGGCTTTATGCTTTCTATTGGAGAATTTGGCAAAATAAAAACCACTCTTATTATTGGTGCTGGTGGCACTGCAAAGGCACTTAGCTATATTTTAGACAAAAACAAAATCAAAGTAGATATTTTAAATAGAAGCGACAAAAGAGCAAATTTTTTTAAAGATTTTGATTTTTATACACCGCAAATTTTTATCACAAAAAAATACGATTTAGTCATAAACACTACTCCAGCTGGGCTTGTTAATAATGATTTGCCAATAGATACAGGTATATTAAATGATATTTTTAGCGGTGCTAAATTTGCATTTGATGTCGTTTATGGCAAACAAACTCCGTTTTTAAATTTAGCCAAATCACACAAACTTCATACCAAAGACGGCAAAGAAATGCTTTTGTATCAAGGCATTTTGGCGTTTGATATATTTACGCAGCACAAATTTAATACTAGCGAGATTGAAAATTCAATGCGTTTAGCTCTAAATTTAGAGTAAATTTGCTCTAAATACGGCTAAATTTAGTTA
>JAGAZK010000100.1 GCA_017940085.1 Campylobacter sp. | reverse complement strand
ATTAAGGGTGCTTGATGTTTTTTCGTTTTTTTATAATAATTTGCATTTGTTTTGGCATTATAAATAGCCAAACTTTAAAAATAGGCACAAATCCGTATTATCCACCATTTGAGTATTATAATTTCAAAGGCGAAATTGTAGGATTTGATATAGATTTACTCAATGAAATTGCAAAAAGAGTTAAATTTGATTACACTATCACAAATATTGCATTTGACCAATTAATACCAAATTTGCAAGCAAATAAAATTGATTTAGCTATTTCAGCTATAAGCCAAACTGCTTCTAGAGAGCAATTTGTGGATTTTTCAGATCCGTATTTTTATACAAAAAATATTTATATCAAGTTAAATCATAACACGACAATAAAAAACAAAGATAATCTAAAAGGCAAAATAATCGGCGTCCAATCCAATACCACCCAAGAAATCACCGCTAGAAAAATCCGAAACGCAAAAATCATCACAAATAAGTATTTTGCGACAAATATTGATTTGCTAAAACACGGCAAAATCGATGCTATTATCGTAGATCAAGCAGTTGGACTTGAATATCTCAAACAAAATCCAAATTTGAGAGTATTTTACAAAGAAAGCAACGCAAACGAGCATTTTAGTATAGCTTTTACAAAAAATAAGCACGAAAATTTAATCAAAAAAATCAATCAAGCTTTGCAAGAGATCAAATTTGACGGCACATACGATAAGATTTTGAAAAAATACGGGCTTGATAAATAAATTTAGTGCAATTTGGCAATTAAATTTAACCACTTTAAGTTTGAAAATAGTATAATGAGCTTTTTTTAAGGCAAATAATTGAAAAAAATACTAAATGCTAAATTTTGGGTTTCTATCGCTATAATCATAATTTGGGCGTATTATACATATCCAGCAGATCTCACAGATATGCAAAAAACCGCTTATTTAAATTCATTTTTGATGACTTTAGAGCTTACTATTGGCGGTATCGTTATAGGCATAATTTTAGGCTTTTTTTTAGCATTTTTAAAAACACTTGGCATAAGATTGCTTTCTTTTATCATAGATGAATACATAGACATTATTCGTGGCACTCCAGTGCTTTTACAGCTTATGATTTTTGCTTTTGTTATTATGGCTACATTTAGTGATAATTTTTATGCAGCTATAATCGCACTTGGGCTAAACAGCTCTGCTTATGTCGCAGAAATCGTCAGAAGTGGGATAAATAGCGTAGATAAAGGTCAAATGGAAGCAGCAAGAGCAATGGGGCTAAATTATGGTGTAGCTATGAAAGAAGTTGTCCTTCCACAAGCTATCAAAAACATTCTTCCAGCACTCGCAAATGAATTTATTATTTTATTTAAAGAAACTTCGGTTGTGGGATTGATTGGTATTTTTGATCTAACAATGCAAAGCAAAAGCCTTCAAGCCGTGCTTTTTACGCCTGAGCCGATTTTGTTTGCTGGGGCGGTTTATTATGCTAGTGTGAAGTTTTTTTCATTACTTGCAAGATTACTTGAAAAAAGATTAAACAAAAATGATTAGAGTTGAAAATTTAGTCAAAATTTACGGTGATTTGCAAGTATTAAAGGGCATAAACACACAAATTTCAAAAGGCGAAGTAGTAGCCATAATAGGTCCAAGTGGTGGTGGCAAAAGCACATTTTTAAGATGTATCAATAGACTAGAAGAGCCAACAAGTGGGCATATTTTTATAAATAATAAAGATATTTTAGATCCCAAAACCGATATAAACAAAATACGCCAAAAAGTATCAATGGTGTTTCAGCATTTTAATTTATTTGCAAATAAAAGCGTGTTAGAAAATTTAACTCTAGCTCCTATCAAAACAGGACTTTACAAAAAAGAAGAAGCAGAATTTAAAGCCATAAATTTACTCAAAAAAGTAGGACTTCAGAGCAAAAAAGATGAGTTTCCACACAAGCTCTCAGGCGGTCAAAAACAAAGAATCGCAATAGCTAGAGCTTTGGCAATGAATCCAGATATTATTTTGTTTGATGAGCCAACTTCAGCCCTAGATCCTGAGACTATCGGTGAAGTGCTTGGGATTATGAAAGAAGTCGCAAAAGACGGACTTACTATGCTTGTAGTTACGCATGAGATGGGATTTGCTAGAAATGTGGCAAATAGGATTTTGTTTATGGAAAATGGTCTTATCACTCAAGATTCAGACCCAAAAACTGCTTTTGAAAATCCGCAAAATCCGAGATTAAAAGAGTTTTTAAATAAAGTTTTAAATCACTAATCTTTAAGGAGAGAAAATGAAAAAAATTCTTAGTTTTTTTGTAGGTGTTTTGGTGGCTTTTGGCTTTGCAAATGCTGCTGATATAAGAGTTGGCTTGGCTGCAAATTATCCGCCATTTGAATTTATCAATGACCAAAACAAAATCACAGGTTTTGACCTAGACTTGCTTGAAGAAATTTCTAAAAAAGCAGGTTTTACTTATGAGATTGTAAATATGTCATTTGATGGGCTAATTCCAGCATTAAAAAGTGGTAAATTAGACGCTATTATGTCAGCTATGAGTGCTACTGATGAAAGACGAAAAGCAGTAGATTTCACAGATCCGTATTTTCACACAAAAAATGTCTATATCAAACAAGCCAAAAATACAAATCTAAAATCAAAAGATGATTTAAATGGCAAAAAAGTTGGTGTTCAGCTTGGCACTGTCCAAGAAATGGCAGTCCAAAAAATACCGGGCGTAAAAATTACCGCAAATAGCGAAACTTACTCAGTCGTGATGGCTCTAAAAAGCGGTAAAATCGATGCTTTGTGTTTTGATGATTTAGTAGGTGCTGAATATCTCAAAAAAAATAGCGATTTAGTAGCGTTTTTCAATGAACCTGACGGCTCTGAGGGATTTTCAATCGCTTTTGACAAAAACAAACAAACAAATTTAATCAAAAAAATCAACCAAGCTTTAAAAGACATCAAAAAAGATGGCTCATACGATAAGATTTTGGAAAAATATGATCTCAAATGAGCGAACTTTATGTCTTAAGTGATGCTAAATTTACGCCACTAAATACGCTTTTTGATAGTGTAAAAGAATTGCTTGAAAGTGGCGTAAAATTTATCCAATACCGCAATAAATTTAGCAGTTTTATTAAATTTAATCCACAAAATAGCGATTTTTCGCAAAGTTTTTTGCAAGATAATAAATTTAGCCAAGTTTTAAATGACGAGCAAAAAAATGAGCTTGAAATATTGCGTAAAATCGCACAAATTTGCACTAAATTTAAAGCCAAATTTATTATAAATGACAATCCATTCTTGGCTCAAATTTGCAATGCTCACGGCGTTCATATCGGCAAAGATGACGGAGATTTTTTAAATGCCAGAAAGATTTTAGGCAATAAAAAAATAATTGGCGTGAGTTGTTATGATGATTTAAATTTAGCCCTAAAATATCAAGATTTGGGGGCTGATTATGTAGCATTTGGGGCTATATTTCCTAGTAAAACTAAGCCAAATGCATCTTGTTGCCAAATCTCGACCATAAAAAAAGCAAAAGAGCTAATAAATACAAAAATTGCTGTTATTGGCGGAATAAATGCTTCAAATTTAAATCAAATTTCAAGCTTAAATGTTGATTATATCGCTATTGTAAGTGCTGCTTATGAGCCGTATTCAATCACGCAAAATATATCAAATTTACATCAAATTTTAAGGAAATAAATGGATTTTTTAAGTGCGATAATATTAGGATTTGTCGAGGGTTTGACTGAATTTTTGCCAGTTAGTTCTACTGGACATATGATACTTAGTGCAAAACTTTTAAATCTCACTCAAAACGACACTCTAAAATGCTTTGAGGTCGTAATTCAGCTTGGCAGCATTTTGGCTGTGGTGGCTATGTTTTTTAAGCGTCTTAAAAATGATTTTAGTTTGTGGATTAAGCTTATAATTGGCTTTGTGCCGACTGGAATTATTGGGTTTTTGCTCTATAAACATATCAAAAATCTTTTTGAGCCAAGCACAGTGGCGTATGCTTTAATCGTTGGTGGCGTGATTTTTATAATAATTGAGCTTTGGCACAAAAAAATCTCTTATCAATCCAGCACAAACGATATTAGCGATATTTCATACAAACAAGCTTTTATTATTGGGCTTTCTCAGTGTTTGGCAATGATTCCTGGCACTTCAAGAAGTGGTTCTACTATAGTTGCTGGGCTTTTGTGCGGATTATCTCGCCAAACTGCGGCAGCTTTTAGTTTTTTGTTAGCGGTGCCAACTATGTTTGCAGCGACTTTTTATGATAGTTTCAAAAATATAGAAATTTTCATCAACAATTCTGATAATATTTTGATTTTTTTACTTGGCGGATTTGTCGCATTTGTCGTAGCATACGCTGTGATTAAGATATTTATGGATTTTTTGTCTAAATTTAGCTATATTTCATTTGGAATTTATAGGATTTTGATTGGATTTGTGTTTTTGATTTTTGTTTTATGATATTTACAAAATCCAAATTTACTTATTTTGCAAATAAATTTGCTTTAAATTTATTCAAATTCAATCAAATAAATTTTTTAAATTTATCACAAATTTAAGCTAAATACTTCTCTATTTCTTGTTTTGCTAGGATTTATAGGTATAAAACAACACTAATTTAAACCATAGTATTTGAAATCTAGCTGTATAAATAAAAAGCAGATTTTTATGCAGTTTTGTGGGAAATTGAGATTAAATTTATTCAGGGGAAATTTATTCCCCTGAATATTTAGAATTTGTTTTTCTTGACATCTTCTAAGACTTTTTGAGATACGCTATCTACTTCACTTGTGATTGAGAGAGTCTGATTAGCGATTTGGACAGTGTTTTTAGTAGTCTCATCAATATGAACGATTGCATCATTGATTTGATTGATTGCTTGGGTTTGTTCTTTGATACTTTCGCTCATTTCATTGATTGATTGGACAAGCACATTGATGTTTGCTTCGATTTCTGTTAGAGATT
>JAGAZK010000099.1 GCA_017940085.1 Campylobacter sp. | reverse complement strand
AGCGATAGTTCCAGCTTCTTTAGTGGCTTTTCTTTGGCTATCATTAAAATATGCAGGGACTGTAATAACCGCATCCGTAACGCTTTCGCCCAAATAAGCTTCAGCATCTTCTTTTAGTTTGATTAAAACTTTTGCAGAGATTTCTTGTGGAGTATAGACTTTGCCAGCAATATCAACTGCACACGCTCCATTTCTATCCACTATATGATATGGAAGACGATTTTTTGCTTCTTGAGCATTTTTTTCATTCATCATCAAACCCATAATTCTTTTGATTGAAAATACGGTTTTTTCAGGGTTTGTTACTGCTTGGCGTTTGGCTGTATCACCTACTAAAATCTCACCCTTGTCAGTAAAAGCCACAACAGAAGGAGTTGTATTTTTGCCTTCTTTGTTTGGGATTACTTTGCTTTCTCCGCGTTCAAATACGCTAACACAAGAATTTGTTGTTCCTAAGTCTATTCCGATTACTTTTGCCATTTTTTATCCTTTCAAATTTATTTTGCTATCAAAACCATCGTTGGTCTTAGTATTCTGTCATTATATAAATAGCCTTTTTGGTAAATTTGGGCTATTTTTCCGCTTTCAATTTCGCTTTCAATTTGGCTCATTGCGTTGTGAATTTCTGGATTAAATTCTCCGCCAATTTCTGCTTGTATGGCTTTGACACCGTGTTTTTCTAGACATCGATTAAATTCACTAATAGTCAAATTTACACCCTCTAAAAGCTTGGTTTCTTCTGCACTAACTTCAACTTTTGCTGCCATTTCCAAAGCATCAATTACAGGCAATAAATCCCTAGCAAAACTTTCATTTGCAAAGCTAACTGCCGTTATTTTATCTTTTTCAAGGCGTTTTTTAATATTTTCAAAATCCGCTTGAGCTCTGATTAAGTTTTCTTTTGCTTGTGCAAGTTCTGTTGCTAAATCGCTTTCATCAGTGTTTGCTTCAAGTTCATTTTGATCTAAATTTTCATCATTTTGCGATCCTTGATTTTGTAAATTTGGATCTTGTTCGTTTAGATTGTCGCTCACGCTACCTCCTTAATATGATTTAAAAATTTTTCATAGTCATTATAAACGCTACCAGCACAAATCATTACAGCTGGATTGCCGTTAAATTCAACATTTGCTTTGAGTCCCATATATCCTGATTTAAAGAGTGGCTCATAAATTAAATTTGATTTAAAATACTGCACGAAACTAGGATCTAAGATTGATTTAATCCCGTTATCATCAAACATTTCAAGTGCGATTTTTTCGTTTTCTTGAAAATAAATTTGAGAGCGTTTAAATTCTTTGATTTTGGCTCTAAGTTCGCTCAAACCTACTTGAGCTGATATTTTTTCAAGTTCGTTTATATCAATTCCTATTAGATTGTTTAGAAATTTTTCAATTTTTGGAGCAAATTTAATACTCAAGCTCTCTTCATCAAAATCTAGAAGCAAAAATTTGTCTTGGACATTGATAATTGAGCTTAATTTTAGTTTTTTATCCCCGAAAATCATACAATAAATCCCAAAATCATAAACCAAAAATGAGAGTAAATCTAAATTTGTTATCATTAAATTTGAGCTTAAATCTAATTTTTCTCTCCAATAATAACTCATAGCCGTAGCCGTGGGAATACGACCACTACTGATATGGAGCTGAGTAATCGCACCTTCATCGCTGAGTTTTTTGAAATACACTCTGATTGTAGATGCTGGTATATTTAGGCTCATTCTTGAACACAATTCAGAAGATCCAATTGGTTCGTTCATCTCAAGATAAGCTTGAATTATTGATTCTAAAATT
>JAGAZK010000098.1 GCA_017940085.1 Campylobacter sp. | reverse complement strand
GTGCTTGACCGACTTCATAGAAGTTGTTTCCATCACAATCAATCGCCACGATTGCTGGGAAATCTTCTACGACTAATCTTGCTACGGCCTCAGGACCAAGCTCAGGATAAGCCAAAACCTCATAAGATTTTATGCTTTGGCTAATTAGCGATCCGGCTCCGCCGATTGCTACCATATAAACACAGCCTGATTTTTTCATAGCTTCAATCACGGCATCGCTTCTATAACCTTTGCCAATCATTCCGTTGATACCCACTTCATTTATCATTGTTGGAGTGTATTTATCCATTCGGCCGCTTGTTGTGGGACCGGCTGCCCCTATGACATTGCCCGGTTTTGCAGGGCTTGGTCCAAGATAATAAATCGTCTCTCCTGCTAAATCCACAGGAAGCTTTTCGCCACGAGCCAAAGTTTCTGTCAAAACTTTGTGTGCGGCATCTCGGGCAGCTATAATAGTGCCTGAGATTAAGACATTATCTCCTGCTTTAAGGCTTCTTGCTACTTCTTTGCTAAATGGTGCAATTATTTTTTTAACTTCTGACATGGTTATCTCCTTAAATTTCGGCACTAGCGTGTCTTGCTGCGTGGCAGTTTATATTTATTGCTACAGGAAGTCCGGCGATGTGAGTAGGATACCACTCTACATTTACTTTCACGGCTGTATTGATGCCACCTAGTCCTTGTGGTCCTACGCCTGTGGCTTTTGCCATTTCTAATAATTCATCTTCTAACTTTGCATATCTTTCATCAGGATTTCTGCTATTTACTGAGCGAACTGCGGCTTGTTTTGCCAAAAGGGCAACCTTATCCATAGTTCCGCCGATACCCACGCCTACGACCATAGGAGGACAGGCATTTGGTCCTGCGTATTTTACAGCTTCTAAAAATACCTTTTTTACGCCTTCAACGCCGTCAGCCGGAACTAACATTTTTAAAATTGATTTGTTTTCGCTACCAAAACCTTTTGGAGCGACTGTGATTTTGATTTTATCGCCTTTTACAATGCGTAAATTTATGACAGCAGGAGTATTGTTTGTGGTATTTTTGCGTTCAAACAAAGGCTCGGCGACAACCGATTTTCTTAGATAGTTATCAACATAGCCGTTTTTAACGCCTTCATTAATAGCATCTTCAATATATCCGCCCTCAATATGGACATCTTGACCAAGTTCAACAAAAACTACAGCCATGCCCGTATCTTGGCAAATCGGAGTTACGCCTTTTTCGGCAATATCTGCATTTTGGAGCAACTTACCGATAATGTCTTTGCCGATTGGTGAAATTTCGCTTTCTCTTGCTTTTTCAAACGCCTTTCTCATATCTGGCGTAACGACATAACAAGCTTTTTTACAGAGCTCGGCAACTGTCTTAGAGATCTCGTCTGCTTGAATTGTTCTCATAATAATCTCCTAAAAAATAGTGATTTTGTATTATAACTTTTAAAAACTTAGAGAAGCTAAAACTTACTTCAAATTTGGATAAATTTATAAATTTATGCTATTATCCGTGCCATAAATTTCATAGGAAATAAAATGAACGAAGAAATCAAAAATTTAATTACCCCACACAACAAAGATTTTGACGCACTTTCAAATGAAATGATCGAATTTATAGATAGTTTTAAATCTGTGATTATTTCAAGCGATTTAGGAGAAAATTGCGTGGCTTCGTATGCTCCATTTGTGCGTAAAGGAGATGAAATTTATATAATAATCTCAGAAATTGCCGAGCACTATAGATCTATAAGAGATTTTCCAAACAAAGTCCAGATCGCATTTTTACAAGACGAAATCACTTCTAATAGCATTTTTGCAAGAAAAAGAGCTAGTTTTAGAGTGGAGGCTAAATTTATTCAAAACAAAGCAGATTACATAGATAAATTTGAAGAAAAATTTTCCGATGAAGTTCCGTTTTTGATAATCAAACAAATGGGAGATTTTCATGTTGTTCGCCTAAAAATGGGCAAAGGTCGCTTTGTAAGGGGCATAGGAACTACTTTTAAAGCAGATGGACTAAAAATAATCAAACAAATTGGCGAAGGTATGCCACACAAAATTTAATCAATCCCATTTTATCAATCCGCAAAAAATATAGCAAAATAGGGCAAAAATAGGGCGTTTGGATTGGATTAAATTTTAAATAAATTTAGCTCAAATTTGATAGATTTTGTGCTAAAATTTGGCTTGTTTTTTAAGGAAATAAAATGAGCCAAGATGAAGAGTTAAGTTTATATAATTTTGATACACTCTCAACTGAAATGCTTGAGTTTATCGATGGCTTTAAATCGTTGATTATTTCAAGCGATTTGGGTGAGAATTGCATAGTTTCGTATGCTCCGTTTGTGCGAGAAAATGATGAAGTTTATATTTTAGTTTCATCTGTCGCAAGACATTACAAAGCCATACAACACTCTCCAAACAAAGTCCAAATCATATTTTTGCAAGATGAAATCACCGCTAACACGATTTTCAATAGAAAAAGAGCGAGTTTTTCTACCACAGCTGAGATTTTGCCAAACAAAAACGATTTTATATCCAAATTTGAAAAAAATTTGCCGATGAAGTTCAGTTTTTGATGATCAAGCAAATGGAAGATTTTCATATCGTTCGTCTCAAAATAATGGGCAAAGGTCGTTTTGTCAAAGACATAGGCGTAGTTTTTGAGACGCAAGAACTAAAAGTCATCAAACAGCTCAATGAATACACGCCACATAAATTATTTGTGAGCAAAGAATAGGTTTTAAATTTGTTTAAATTTGGTATTTGTCAAATTTAAACAAATTTAATTTGATAAATTTTGATTATCAAGCCTAAATTTTAATCAAATTTTTGCGATTAAACTGCTTGTTTTTGCAAATTTATCCATTTAAATGAT
>JAGAZK010000097.1 GCA_017940085.1 Campylobacter sp. | reverse complement strand
CTTTTGTAAGCTTTTAAATTTAAATCCACCAATTCATTTGGATTATAAAAATAATCAAATGAATAATCTCTTTGTTTGACTTCGCCATCAAGTGGATATGTGGCTGAGTTATTGTTCATAGACTGCCAAAATCCTTGCAAATCATCAAAATAATCAAAAACGCTAAATTGCACTCTATGATCATCTAAAAAATCAACACCAAATTTAAACAATACATCTCTAATTTCTTCATCATTGTAGGCGTATTGTTTATTTGCTGCTGTGCTTTGGTATGGTCCGCCGTCAGCGAGTTTGGTAGTGCCACGATATGCTTGTTTGCCATAAAGCAAGAAATCAAGCCCCAAATCGTCAAAATCGCCGTAAATTCCGCCACGATATGAGTGCATGTGGTTTGATTCTGTTCTGTATCCGAGCATCGCACCAAATTCTTTTCCATCGCTTAGATAATCTCTTGCGTCTTTTGTGGTCATATTTACAATACCGCCAATTGCTCCAGAGCCGTGCAAAATAGAGCTCGCTCCTTTGGTTATCTCAGCTCTTTTTAAAACATCAGGATCGCTTCTAAAAGTCGAGAGCTGATTTGTGTATAAAACTGGATCTCTTCTAATGCCATCTTGTTTGATGATGAGACGATCGCTATCGCTCCAAGTCCCAAAACCACGAATAATCAGCTCTTTTCCGACTTCTCTACCATAGCCTCTACCAATATCAACTCCCGGAATATCAGCCATAGCGTCCATTACATTTGTAGTGCTCTCAAAATCTCTTTGAGTAACTACGCCAACTGAACCTGCGTATTTGAGAGTGTCTATCTCGGTTTGGGTGGCTTGTATGACGACTGAGCCAAGATTGGTTTCGTCTTTGGTTTTGTTTTGGTCTGCTGCTAGAGCATTTACAGCTGCTAAAGCAAACAAACAACTAAAAATTTTGGGCTTAATTAGCCATAATTTACTTTTCAAATTTACTCCTTAAATAAAAAATTTATGTGATTATATTTATTTTTTTATAAATTTTAAATAAAATATGAAAATCACTATCAATAAATTTGAAAATTTAATTAAATTTGATTATTTATAAAAATGAGTTTGTTGATGAAATAGTGTTGAAATTTGATTAAATTTAATATAAATTCTAGGCTAAATTTAATTAAATTTGTGGAATTTAGCAAATAAATTTATTTGTAAATTTATGTAAATTTTGTAAATTTGCTTGATAAATTTAGGTTTAATAATTAAATTTAAAATAAACCCAAATTTGATTTTAAAAAGTTTTTTAAGCAAGTTTTTGTATAATTACACTTCTTTTTTGTGCGCTCTTAGCTCAGCTGGATAGAGCATTTGATTGCGGTTCAAAAGGTCAGAGATTCGAATTCTCTAGGGCGCACCATTTATCTCACAGCCAAGCTTTTATGTTTTTGAGCAAATTTAACAAAAGTCTTTTGTGTATCCACAAATACGCTACATATCCCAAGCATATACACACAGCCATTACGCAAGATAGCAAAAACGGGTGATTTGCACCGATTGCTCCGACTATGACCGAAATTAGCCCTGCCATTGCCATTTGGATTGCACCAAGCACGGCTGAGGCTGAACCTGATTTGTGTTTAAATCTTGCCATTGCCAAAACTACGGCATTTGGTATAATAAAACCTTTCATTCCTAGTGTAAAAAATAAACAAATTTCAAAAGCCAAAAACCCAAAATCAAAATATCCACAAACTAGAAGCAAAATTGCCCCCACAATCATCGCTAAAAATGCGTTTTGCAAGATTTTATAAGGTGAGCTTGTTTGGACAATTTTTGCATTTATAGCTGAAAAAATCGTCATTGAGAGTGCATTTAAGCCAAAAACTAGTCCATAAGCCTTGCTAGAAAGTCCAAAATGCTCTCTAAATACAAATGGAGAGCCTGTAATATAAGCAAACATTGCTGCCATACAAAGAGCGGACGAAAAAGTAAAAATAAAAAATCGTTTGTCTTTTAAAATCAAGCCATAATTATTCAAAACTGATTTTGGATTCAAATTTAGACTTTTATCAATTACGCTAGTCGTATTTAGCCCAAAAAGTATCATCAAAAACAAAATAATTCCAAGTGCAAACAAAGTCCCAAAAATAAGTCTCCAACCACCAAAATCAGATATAAAAGCTCCGAGTGTTGGTGCGAGCATTGGAGCAAGAGAGCCAACTATCATCATTAATGCCAAAATCGCTGCACCTTCTTTGACATTAAATTTATCATTTATTATAGCCCTTGCTATAACTACACCAGCACATCCGCCAAGTGCTTGTGTGAAGCGAAAAAATATAAAAGCATAAATGCTATCAAAACTCACACAAGCTATGCTTGAGATAATAAAAATGCCAATTCCTATAAGTAAAGGTTTTTTTCGCCCATAAATATCGCTCAATGGCCCATAAATAAGCTGTCCTAGTGCAAATGCTGTGAAAAATGCACTAAGTGAGAGCTGAGTATAAAATTCGCTCGTAGCAAAGCTTTCTTGGACATTTTTAAGAGCTGGTAAATACATATCAGTTGAGAGTGGTGCTACCGCAGACATATAGGCTAAAATTATTACAAGCCAAGCTTTTTTGAAATTTGGTGAAGCTATAAAATCTTTGAATTTAGATTGCATAAATTTCCTTAAATTTATTATGAAAATATTGATTATATCAGATTAAATTTAGACTATAACTTAAATTTAGAACTTTTCTATTTTACTCACATTTTTGATTTTCTTTTAAATTTAGAGTTTTTTAGTCAAGTTATAATAAAAATTTCGCTATTATTTTATGAAAATTTTCAAAAAAGGCAAAAAAATGATCCATAAAATTCTAATTGCAAATCGCGGTGAAATCGCTGTTCGTATTATTAGAGCTTGCAAAGACTTGCATATTAAAAATGTAGCAGTTTATACAGAGCCTGATAAAGACTGCCTTCATGTAAGAGTAGCTGATGAAGCCTATGAAATAGGGCACGATCCAATCAAAGGCTATTTGGACGCCAAAAGAATAGTAGAAGTCGCCAAAGCTTGTGGAGCTGATGCGATCCACCCAGGATATGGCTTTTTGAGCGAAAATTACGAATTTGCAAAAATGGTAGAAGATGCTGGGCTTATTTTAGTGGGTCCAAAATCAGAAGTAATCCACAAAATGGGAAATAAAAATGTCGCTAGGTATTTGATGAAACAAAATGGAATTCCAGTAGTTCCTGGCACAGAGACACTAAATAATGAAAGTATAGAAACTATCAAAGATTATGCCGAAAGAATTGGCTATCCAGTGATCTTAAAAGCAAGTGGCGGTGGTGGCGGTCGCGGAATTAGGGTAGTTTGGAGCGAAGATGAGCTTGAGTCAAATTACGAAAGCTGCAAACGAGAAGCTAAAGCATTTTTCAATAATGATGAAGTTTTTATGGAAAAATATGTCGAAAGACCGCGTCATATTGAGTTTCAAATTTTGGGTGATAATTATGGAAATATTATTCATCTTTGCGAAAGAGATTGTTCAATCCAACGCCGCCACCAAAAAGTCATAGAAATTGCTCCTTGTCCGACTATTAGCGATGATTTACGCAAAAGAATGGGCGTGGCAAGTGTAGCGGCTGCAAAAGCAGTTGGTTATACAAACGCTGGGACTATTGAGTTTTTGCTTGATGATTACAATAATTTTTATTTTATGGAGATGAATACAAGAATCCAAGTAGAACACGGTGTAACCGAAGAAATTACTGGTGTGGATTTGATTTCTCGCCAAATTAGAATCGCAGGTGGAGAGATTTTAGATATTGAGCAAAGCGAAGTCAAACCTCGAGGAGTTGCAATTGAAGCTAGAATTACTTGCGAAAATGTATGGAAAAATTTTGCCCCAAGTCCTGGCACGATTACTGGATATTTTCCAGCTTTAGGACCTGGAGTTAGAGTAGATACTCACATTTATCAAGGCTACAAAGTCCCGCCATTTTATGATTCAATGCTTGCAAAACTAATGGTAAAAGCTACGAGTTATGATTTGGCTGTGAGTAAATTAGAAAGGGCTTTGGACGAGTTCAATATAGAAGGTATCACAACAACACTTCCATTTTTGCATGCTATTTCCAAACGCCGCCATTTTAGACGGGGATTTTTTGATACGAGCTACATAGAAGATAGACTTCAAGATATTTTAGAAAACACTCACGATCACACACAAAACAACAAAGAAGAAGTCATAGCTGCAATCAGTGCTGCTATTAAGAAAATGAAAGCTGAAAGAGTGGGCGAAAAAATTGAATGATTTTTTTGATAGTTTAAAAGACATAAAATCTCAAATGATAAAAGACCAAAAAGCCACTACTAAACCCAAAAAAGTGGCTTCAAATCCTAATAAAGACGAGTTTAAAGAGATTTTTAAAGATGAGAGTTTGCAAGACAAAGAAACTAGATTAAAAGATGAATTTAGCGAATTTGTCAAACATGCAAATGTGAAAAAAATTTAGTAAATTTAGATGATTAAATTTACTAGATAAATTTATTTGAAAAATACCTAAGAGCTCTAAATTTAAGCCCTAAATTTTGATTAAATTTATGGCTTAAATTTAGTAAATTTACTAAAAGGTGCTAAACTCCTTGTGCAGTTTTGGCAAATCCTAGCTTAATAGTTAAATTTAGTAAATTTATTAAAAGGCGATAAATTGAGCGATTATTCTACAAGCGTATTTAAAAATCCATTTTTTCTTAGACAAAAGCTAAATTTATATCTCCAAACACCCGAAAAAACCGAGCTTTATGCTAGGGCTTGTGAAAAATTTACTAAAAATGGCTATTTGGAGTGGCAATCTTCGTGGAGTTGGTGGGCGTTTTTCTTTCCTGTTGTATTTTTTGTGCTAAGAAAACATTATTTTGCTGCATTTGTGGCGTTTTTTTTGACAAATTTATTTCCTTTGATTTCAAACATAATTTATGCAATGTTTGCTAAATATTTCGTGATTAAGCGATTTTGTAAGTTTTTGAGATACGAAAATGATGAAATTTTAGTCAAATATGGCGGGAGATTGCCATTTATTGTCGCAATTGGCTTAATATTTTTAGTAATAACTTTGCTGGTATTTTTATCTAATATATCTATTAGTAGTTATCAAGAATATATAAATTTACACAAAATATAATCAAACAGCGTGAAAACACGCTGTTTGGGGATTAGAAATTATTTTTGATTGAAGCAACCCAATTATCAGCTCTATTTTTCCAGCTATCATTGATTTTTAGATCTAGTATAAGACCTACGAATTTGCCGTCTTTTATGGCTTTTGAGCTATTAAATTTATACTGCTCATCGACTTCGGTTTGACCGATTAAATTTGCTTTTTCTACATACGGGAAAAATTCACTCAATCCATCACAAAAATTATCAGGATGTCTAACTGAGCCACCAAGTCCTACTAAAGCCAAAGTTTTTCCAGAAAAATCTGTGGCTTTAATGAGATCTAATTTAGCTTTGAAATCGTTTTGAAGTTCGCCAACTTTGTGAGTGGAAGCCACAAAAATAAGCTTTGAGTAAGAACTCAAAAACTCGTTTGTGAGATCTTTAGCGTCAATTACTTCGCTATCAAAGTTTTTTGCTATATACAAAGCAGCGTTTTTTGCATCGCCTTCGTTTGAGCCGAAAACTATTCCTACTTTTGACATTGTTTATCCTTTAGAGTAAAATATTTTGGGATTTTAACTAAATAAGATAAATATTGGGTTAATTAAATTTATTAGTATAATTTTTGATTTTTTTATTATGTAAATTTAAGATTAGTATTATTTTAAAATAATATTTCACATATAAACACAATTTTTTATCAAAATTTAATCATTAAAATGTTTAAATTTCGTATTATTTTTTACAAAAGGATAATCATGAGATTAAAATTTATTTTAGGTTTGGCTTTAGTTCAAAGCCTTGCATTTGCACATTTTGGTGTCATTTTGCCTAGCGAATCTAGCGTAGAAAACGACAAACAAAGCAATTTAAATTTGACTTACAAATTTACTCACCCATTTGAAGGTGAAATGATGAATATGGTCAAACCAAATGAAGCTATTGTCGCAATAAATGGTAAAAAAACTTCTATTTTATCTACTTTGAAAGAAGAAAAATCAAAAAATCTGTCTTTTTGGAGTGCAAAATATCAAATCAAAGAACCAGCAATATATCAATTTGCCGTAGATCCAAAGCCATATTTTGAGCCAAGCGAGAGTAAATTTATAAGACATATTACAAAAACAATCGTAAATGCTTATGGATATGGTGATGGCTGGGACGAAGCTTTGGATTTAAAAGCTGAGATAATTCCGCTTTCTAGACCTTTTGGGCTGTATAAAGGCAATATTTTTACAGGTAAAGTTTTGTATAAAAACAAACCAGCAAAAGGCGTGATTGTCGAAGTAGAATACTACAATGACAAAAGATTAAAATCTCCAAGCGAAGATCATATCACTCAAGAAATTAAAACTAATGAAAATGGCGAATTTAGCTTTGTTATGCCACTTGCTGGGTGGTGGGGATTTGCGGCCTTGATTGATGATGACGAAAAGCTAATTTATGAAAACAAAAAATATCCAGTCGAACTTGGAGCTGTGATTTGGGTGCAAACTAAGGATTATAAATAAATTTGGTGTTTAAATTTAATATTTGCACTAGATAAAATGAGTAAATTTATTTAAATTTGCTCATTTTTAATCATTTTTTTGCATATTTTTAGGCAAAATACACAAAATTTACAATTAAATTTAATAGGAAATTTATGCATATAAGTGAAGGCGTTTTAAAGCCAGAAATTATCATTCCAGCTAGTATTTTGAGTGTAAGTTTGGCTGTATATTTGATATACAAACTCAAACCTTACCAAATCCCCAAAATTGCGTGTATGAGTGCGATTTTTTTCGTGGCTTCTTTTATACATATTCCCATTGGGGCAACTTCTGTTCATTTGATTTTGAGCGGTTTTGTGGGTGCAGTTTTGGGAGTAGATGCGTTTTTGGCGATATTTATAGGACTTTTGCTTCAAGCTGTATTTTTTGCGTATGGTGGGATTAGTGTGCTTGGTGTAAATGCTATTATTATCGGATTTCCTGCGATTTTGGCTATTGTTTTTGTTCGTTTATTTTCAAAAAACAAAAATATTATATTTTTGTTTTTGGCAGGTTTTGTTCCAATATTGCTTTCATCATTTTTACTTAGCTTAGTTTTAGTGCTAAATGGAGATGAATTTATAGCAATTGCTAAATTGGCATTTGTCGCAAATAGTGTTTTGAGCATAATTGAAGGCATTATTGCGTTTTTTGGTTTGCAATTCATCTACAAAGTCAATAAGGACATATTAAAATGACAAAAATTTTGTTTTTGTGTGTGTTTGTGGTATCTTTAAACGCTCATTCTCTAAAAGGTTTTATTGATACAAATGAGCAAAATTTAATCATCAAAGCTTATTATTATGGCAATTCGCCTTGTATTGAGTGCGAAGTAAATGTTTTTGACGATAACAATGAGATTTTATACAGCTCCAAAACCGATAAAAACGGCATTTTTAGCTTCAAAAATCCAAACAAAAACTTACAAATCAAAATCAATGGTGGATTAGGGCATGAAAAAATGCTTGAATTTAAAGCAAATTTAGACCAAAATTTATCAAATTCAGCCACAAAAAATCCAAATTTAACTAAATTTGCAGATTTATTGCAAAAAGATGATTTAATCTCAAATTTAATCAAATTTGGCATATCGATTTTTGTTTTATTTGCGTTTTTTGGCAGTATTTACGCACTCAAACGCAAAAACGAAAGCAAAAATGATGAAAAATGATATTTTAAGCGTTCTTAGTTTGGTATTTTTTAGCTTTGGCGTGGCTTTGAGTTCGCAAATTTATGTTGTATTTTTGGTGCCAATTTTATTTCTTATTATCTTAAATCCAAAATCGTTTTTGCCATCACTCAAAAGGCTTATTTTTTTAAATTTATTTATATTTCTAATCTCGCTTAGTGCGGTTTTGGCTGGAAATTTGCAAATGGCGATTTTGATTTTTGTTAGATCAAATATAATTGTTTTTTTTGCGATTTTGCTTTTTTACAAAAAAGACGGGTATTTTTTTGCAAGCGGTATCTCAAAGCTCGTATTTAGCGATAAATTTGCTTGGAGTATTTATTTGAGCATAAATTACATAGGTTTTTTGAGCTCTGATTTAAAAAGGCTCAAAAAAACGCTACTTATCAGAGGTCTGATCCCGCAAACTTCGTTATTTTGCTACAAAGCTTATGCAAATATGGTCGCACTTTTGTTTTTATCGGCTTACAAAAGAATATCGGCTATGCAAAAAACAATGATTTCACGCGGATTTAATGGTAAATTTTTTAGAAAAAAAGAAAAAATTAAAATAAATTTTGGCGATTTTTTGGTATTTTTTTCGGTTGTGATTTGCGGATTTGTTAAATTTGGAGTTTTGATATGAGTTGTTCTGTAACTTTGAGCCAAATCGGTGCCAAAATAGGCGATAAAATGCTTTTTGAAAATATAAATTTAAAAGTAGGGCATAAAGAAAAAATCGTCATAATTGGTCCAAATGGAAGTGGCAAAACCACGCTTTTGGAAATTATTGGCGGTATAAGACAAAGCGAGTTTGGTTTGGTTGAGATTTTTTCTCACAAAATGTCAAATTTAAATGATTTTGCCAAATTTAGAAGCGAAATTGGGTTTTTATTTCAAAATAGTGATGAGCAATTTATTTGTCCGATTGTGTATGAAGATGTGGCATTTGGGCTGTTTGCGAGAAATGAGGCTTTTAAGAAATATACTGAGTTTGACGAGCATTTACTAAATCATCATGGATTTGAAAAAAGACAAATTCTAACCAAAGACGAAATTTACGCCAAAACCGATGAAATATTGCGAAATCTTGGCATTTATCATATAAAAGACAAAATCGTTTTTAATCTCTCTGGTGGCGAGAAAAAGCTTGTCGCACTCGCTGGTGTGCTTGTGTGTGAGCCAAAGATTATTTTGCTTGATGAGCCTACAAGTGGGCTTGATTTTGATATGCAAAAGAAATTAGCTGAGATTTTGGCAAATTTGAAAGTATCTCAAATCATCGTTTCGCACGATAAAGAATTTATCCAAAATGCTGCTGATAAAATTTACTATTTGCAATCAAACGGCTTAAAAACCGAGTAAATTTAATCTAAATTTGGAGCAAATTTAATAAATTTTTGGATTAAATTTGTAGTTTTTGCTTAAATTTAATTAAATTTAATAAAAGCATAAAATGCTTTTAAATGCGTGATTTATTTTAAATTTTTGAAATTAAATTTGATTAAATTTAGGCTCAATAGCCAAAAATTACTAAATTTAATCAAATTTTTCTAAAATATCATAATTTGTATTTCGTTTTGCGGGGATTTCGCCAAGATCTTTGATTAGGGCTATCATTTCATCTCCACTCATACGAAAGCTCGCTCCTGCTGCTTTTACGACATTTTCTTCCATCATAGTTGAACCCAAATCATTTGCACCAAATTTAAGTGCGAGTTGGCCGATATAGCTTCCTTGCGTAACCCATGAGCTTTGGATATTTTTAAAATTATCTAAATAAAGCCTTGCAACAGCTAGGAGCCTTAAATAGCGATTTGAACTAGTTTTTTTAATTTGTGGGTATTTTTGGATAAGTTTTGTATTTGCACCTTGAAAACTCCACAAAATAAAGGCTCTAAAACCGCCAGTTTCATCTTGTAAGTTTCGTAAATGTTCAAAATGCTCTATAATTTCTTCGTCTGTTTCAACAGTGCCAAACATCATCGTTGCTGTGGTTTTCATACCGATTTCATGGGCTGCTTTATGAACTTCCAGCCAAGTTTTTGCTCCTATTTTTTTGGGCGAAATTATATCTCTAACTCTATCGCTTAAAATCTCAGCCCCAGCTCCAGGAATTGAGTAAAGTCCTTTATTTTGCAGTCTAAGCAAAACTTGTTTGTGAGAAAGTTTTGAAATTTTAGCTATATAATCAATTTCTATCGCCGAAAAGCCGTGAATAGTGATTTGCGGATATTTTTTTGCGATATGAGAGACTAAATCTTCATACCATTCGATTTTTAGTTTTGGATGAACGCCGCCTTGAAAAAGGATTTGAGTGCCACCGATTGCGATAAGCTCGTCAATTTTTTTATCAATTTCATCAAAGCTCAAAATATAAGTATCTTCTTCATTTACCTTGCGGCAAAACGCACAAAAATCGCAATCCACAAAACAAATATTTGTGTAATTTATGTTTCTATCAACGACAAAAGTTGTGATTTTATCAGGGTGAAGTTCTTGTTTTTTGGCAAATGCCATTCGTCCAAGTTCGCTCAAAGGAGCATTTTTGATTAAATTTAGAGCTTTTTCATTGCTTAATCTACTCATTTTCGCCCTTATTTTGAGCAAATTCATCGTTATTTTCGTCAAATTCAAGCACGATTTGACCGTTTTTGACACCTAAAACTTTGATTTTATCGCCGTCTTTTAAATTTGCGATTTTACCCGATTTCCAAAATGTGCCCTTAAAATAAACCATACCGTTTTTGATCTCTCCAAGACCACTTTCATCTAAAAAATTATCTTCATATTTTTCTTTGCTTTTGAAAAACGCTGTTTTTACTCGCTTCCTAAATAAAACCAAAAGCACTATTGAAAAAATAGCTGCTAATAAAAGCTGAATTTGCCAAGATAAATCCACAAAAAAGCTTAAAATCGCAACGATTAAAAATCCAATCCCAAAAAATATCAGCGTAAAGTCCATAAACAAGACTTCTGCTATGACAAAAGCTATACCAAGAGCTACAAAAATCCACGCACTCATTTTATCTCTTTTTTGTTAGTTAAAAAATCTTTTATCACACTTAGTGAGCCAATAAGTTCGCTAGTTTCGTAAGGCACTAGGATTTTATCTTTTGAAGCGTTTTTGGCTAGTTCGTTAAATGCTTCAACTCTGCCTTGCGTTAGCAAATATTCAGCTGCAAATTTAGAACTTGCCATTGCCATATTGATATTATCCATAGCAGTTTTTTGACCCTCTGCTAGGGCGATTTGCTCATATTTTTTCGCATCTGCCATGCGTTCAATCGCTTCTGCTTCAAGGACTTTTTCTTGTTTTAGAGCTTCTGCGTTTCGGATGAGAGCGGCTTTTTCGGCTTCTGCTTTAAGCTCGATTGCGCGTTTTTCGCGTTCTGCTTTCATTTGCAAATTCATAGCGTCCTCTATGCCTTTTGGCACGGAGATTTCTGAAATCTCCACTCTCATTATCTTTACGCCCCAGTTATCGGCTGCATCGCCAAGAGCGATTTGAAGTTTTGAGTTGAGTTGATCTCTGCT
>JAGAZK010000096.1 GCA_017940085.1 Campylobacter sp. | reverse complement strand
TATCTTTCATTTTATTAATTTGAGTTGGATTTTCAGTTGATTTGATAACTTTTTTCTTGCTTATTGTTGGCATTACTTGATTTATATTTAATTCTAAAAGTTCAGCCACAATAGGCACATAAGAGCTTGCAACTATATCATCAAGAGCATACAAAAACTCGTGAATTTCTTTTAGAGCATCTGAAATTTCTATTGGAGTGCTTGGATTTAGATTATTTATCATCTCTCTTAAATAAAACTCTCCAAGTTCTATCCCGCCCAAATACATATTTTTTAGCTCAGAAATTTTATTTTCTTTGACTAAATCGGCTGGATCTTTGCCACCACTTACAAGCACAACTCGTCCATCTATTCTATTTAATGCTAACAATCTTGAACTTTTAAAAGCTGCAGTTCTACCAGCTTTGTCGCTATCAAAACTCAAAATTACTTTAATTTTGTCTCTTTTTAGCAGTGGAATATGATGTTCGGTCAAAGCAGTGCCTAGAACGGCTACAGCGTTTGCAAAACCTGCTTGATGAAGCATAATACAATCCATATAGCCTTCACAAATTATAACTTCGCCTTTTTTGTAAATATCATTTTTGGCTTTGTCAAATCCATACAAAATGCGTGATTTGTCAAAAATATCGCATTGTGGGCTATTGACATATTTTGCTGGGTGATCATTTATCGTCCTACCGCCAAATCCGACTAATGAACCAAGATGATTATAAATTGGAAAAGTAATTCTATCTATAAAACTAGCATAAATCCCGCTTTCGTTGCTTTTCAAAGCACCTACTTTTAGAGCTTCTTTTGTATCAATTTCTTCATTTTCTAACAAATTTAGCGTATTTTTAGAACTCGGTGCCCACCCAAGCTCCCATTTTTCTATCATTGCATCACTTAAATTTCTATCTTTTAGATAATTTATTGCCAAATTATTTTGATAAAGCAAAGATTTGTAATAAATATTTAGACTTTGGAGTATTTTTTTGTCAAATTTAACGCTATTTTTATCAGTATATTTTAATTTGAAATTATAAAATTCAGCGATTTTTTCTATAGCTTCTTGATAAGTTAATTTTTCATAATCCATCAAAAAATGAATTGTATCTCCACCATGCCCACAGGCAAAACAATGATAAAGCCCTTTATCTGGGCTTACATGCAAACTCGGTCTTTTGTCATCGTGAAATGGGCAAATACCGACTAAATTTGATCCAGATCTGTGCAAAATTACACGAGAACCAATTATGTCTGCAATATCCATGATACTGCTTAATTGCTCTATACTACTCTTGTCTATCATTTTAATTTCTTGGAATTTTTTAGTTATAATAGCATAAATTTGATATAAATCCATTAAATTTACTAAGATATAATTACCAAATTTCAAAATTTAAAGGGATTTTTTATGGATTTGACACACATAAATGAACAAAATTTGCCAAAAATGGTAGATGTAAGTGCCAAAAACATTACCCATAGAATTGCTATTGCTTGTGGCAAAATCAAAATGAGCAAACAAGCCTATGAGACTATCTTAAAAGGAAGTACCAAGAAAGGTCCAGTGCTTCAAACTGCTGTTATAGCAGCTGTCATGGCAGCTAAAAAAACAAGCGAATTAATCCCGATGGCACACAATTTGCCATTAAGTTCTGTTGATGTTAGTGTTGATGAGCTTGAAGATTTGCCTGGATTTGAGCTAAAAGCTGTAGTCAAACTTGATGACAAAACAGGCGTAGAAATGGAAGCTCTAACCGCAGTAAGCGTGGGGCTTCTCACGATTTATGATATGATAAAAGCTATTGATAAAACAATGCAAATTTCAGATATTCATTTAGAATATAAAAGTGGCGGCAAAAGCGGAGAATTTAAATATGAACAGCGTGTGTAATCAAAAACCACAAATTTCATATCCAAATTTTTGGGAATACACGATTTTTGTAGATTTAAATTTTGATGAAAACGCATTTTTAAATCAAATTTTAGCAAAAAGAGAGTATAAACTCTCTCCATCTAAACAAAACTCAAAATACAAAAGTATAAATTTGAGTGTGCTTGTATTTGACGAAAAAGATAGATTAGAAATTTTTAAAAATCTAAAAAACAAATGCAAATTTGTTTTGTGAAAGGAAAAATATGAAAAACGATATTTTTGAAGTGGCAAAAGACGAATTTATTAGGCTTGATGAAAACCAAAAATTAGAAAAATCCAAACAAATTTTTGAAGAAATTTGTCAAAATAATCCAAATTTAGACGAAAATGAAGTAAATTTAATACTTAGCGGCTTAAATAGAGCTATTAGTTATAGCGAAGAGCAGTATTTGTATAAACTTATGTATGAAGCAGATAGGCTAAATAAACAAATCGCAGATCAAAAAATCGCTATAAAAACAATAATGCAAAAAAATATGGCAAATCTTAAAAATACTCAAATCGCTTCAAACAACGACACGATCAATGCCGTAATAAACGATCATTTGTTGAAAGTTTTGGAATTATCGGGCATAATCAAAGAAGTGGCTGAATTTGCTTTTGTAAATGTGATAGAAAAAAATAGCGATATAAGCGAGATTTCGTGTGAGATTGCTAAAAATTTGGTCTATAATGCCATAAATGAAGGAAATTTTGAAAAAGAAAGATTTTTACAAATTTCAAAAATCGTCTTAAATGCTGGGATTGGCGTAGCAAACGAAAGTAAAATTTATGCAAAAGAGCTAATTTTGGGCATAGCCAAAGGTGCAAATGAAGGCATTTTCAAAGCTATTTCTAAATTTAGAGATGAGTTTAAATTTATGCCAAAAGAAATCAGCCAAAGTTTAGAGCAAACTCCAAGAGATTTTAATGGGATTGAAAGCGATTTTATCACGCTTTTAAAAGAGCTTAGCGATGAAGCAGACGAACCTGCAAAATCAGTCTTGCTTGAAGCTGCTAAGAATTCGTATTTAATGCAGCTTAAATATATTTCTGAGCAAGTCTCATCTCAAATCAAAGACAAACTCGCTCAAGTAGCCAAAATCAAAGACGAAAATATGGAAAATTTACGCAAAGAATTAGCTATTTTTGAAGAAAATGCGAGTCAAAAACTCGCTCAAATCAAAAATATCCAAAGCTTTACTAAAGCCAAAGAACTTGGCAAAAGGCTATATGATGCAGCTACAAATTTAATAGAAAATGCTAAAAAATAATGCTATCATCATTTTTTAGATCCAAAAAATGGGCATTGTGGGCTTATGGCGGATTTTTGCTCATTATTTTATCGCTCGTTTATCAGACTCATCTAAATGTCGCCATAAATAATTGGTATAAAGATTTTTATGATATGCTCCAAAATGTCAAAGATCACAGCGTTAGTGAATTTTGGGACGGAATTTGGTTGTTTTTAAAAATCGCTATGCCTTATGTTATCACTTATACTTTGACTGCGTTTTTCACAAGCCACTGGGTATTTAGGTGGCGAGAAGCTATGACTTTTGCGTATATGGATAAATGGAGAGCTTGTGTAAATGATATAGAAGGCTCAAGCCAACGGATGCAAGAAGATATTTATAGATTTGCTAAAATTACTGAGAGTTTGGGGCTTGCAGTTTTGAGAGCTATGATGACTTTAATTGCGTTTATTCCAGTGCTTTGGGGATTAAGTAGCGGCGTGGATATGCCAATTATAAAAGATATTCCGGGATCTTTAGTATGGATAGCTTTGGCTGTGAGTGTGGGTGGGCTGATTATTTCGTGGTTTGTAGGTATCAAACTACCAAAACTAGAATACAATATCCAAAAAACAGAAGCTGCTTTTAGAAAAGAGCTTGTTTTAGCAGAAGATGACAAAATCAATCACGCTAAACCTGAAAGCATAATTGAGCTTTTTACAGGGCTTAAATTTAGTTTTTATAGATTGTTTTTGCATTATGGATATTTTAATATTTGGCTCATTTCGTTTTCTCAATTTATGGTGATTGTGCCATATATGATAATGGGTCCGGGTCTTTTTACTGGAGTAATCACGCTTGGTATTTTAGTCCAAGTAAGCAACGCATTTTCGCAAGTCAGATCTAGTTTTAGTGTATTTATAGACAACTGGACTACTATTACAGAACTTAGATCTATTCACCGCCGACTTAAAGAATTTGAAGAAAATATTAAATTTAATCATTAAAATTATATGTATTTTAAAGCATTTTATGATACAATAACAGCGATTTTTTCGAAATTTACTATATTAAGGAGTTGTTATGAAGTCGTTGGCTGCTAAGTTGATGGTGATTATAGCTATTGGCGGTGCCATTTTAATAGCTTTTATCATTACGCTTAATGTGATTTTAAAATCAGCACAAAATGAATATATGGTTTTAAACGGAAATTATGAAGTAGAAGATAATTTCAATGTTTTGTATGTTGAGAGCTTACAAATAGGACAAGCTTTAAGAAATGTTTATATTGATTTCAATGACAAAACAGCAAAAGACAATCTCAAAACAGCTTTTGCAAACACCCAAGAAGAATTTAAATCTCTAGAAAAAAACAACAAATCAGTGGCTGATAATCTAAATAAAACTTATGAACCTTTTGTTAGAGATGTGGGGGCTTTGATTTCTAGAATTGATAGCGGAAGCGAAATCTCAAGTGCCCAAATTAGAAACAACACAAACATTTGGCGACCTTACAAAAAAGAAATCTCAGAAACATTATCAAAAATGCGAAAACATGATGATGAATTAAATGATGAATTTATATCAACAATGAGCGGTATTAGAGTAACAGCTACCATTTATTGTGTAATTCTCACAATTTTTATGATTGGTGTGTTGATGTATATCAAAAACTACACTATTTCTTGCCTTACTAAACTCAGAGTCGGTCTTACTGATTTCTTCCAATTTGCCGATCATAAAATAAATTCAGTAGCTCCAATAGAAATAAAATCTCAAGATGAATTTGGCCAACTCGCAAATGCTATAAACGAGAGAGTAAAAAGCACAAAAGCTGGAATGGACGCAGATAATAAAGCTATCGGAGAACTTAAAGTAAATATTGATGAAGTAAAAGACGGCAAAGTAGTAGCAAAAGATATTTCTCCAGCAACCAATCCAGAAATCCAACGCCTTATCCGCCATACAAGCGAATTAATCACAGTTATTGGTCAAAAAGTCGGCGAAGATTTCCCTAAAATTAGAGCTATATTTGATGAATACAAAGCTAGAAACTTCAAAAATGAAATTCAAGGCGCAAAAGGCAGTGTTGAATTACTCACAAATCAACTCGGTGCGATTATTAGGGAAAT
Source organism: Campylobacter sp. (assembly GCA_017940085.1). Lineage (GTDB taxonomy): Bacteria > Campylobacterota > Campylobacteria > Campylobacterales > Campylobacteraceae > Campylobacter. Next base: position 4,022 of record JAGAZK010000096.1, on the reverse strand, counting down.
TTTGCAAGAAAATATGCAAACAGCAAATATCCTAAAAGAAAAATCTGATGTCCTTGCTCAAAATGTTGAAGGCTTAACTGAAAGCTCAAGATCACAAGCAGCAAGTCTTGAAGAAAGCGTAGCAGCTATCGAAGAAATGAGCTCATCAATGAATTCAATCTCATCAATGACAAATGAAGTTATCAAACAAAGCGAAGATATTAAAGGTATTGTTGTAGCTATTCGCGACATCGCAGATCAAACAAATCTCCTAGCACTAAATGCGGCTATCGAAGCAGCAAGTGCTGGTGAGCATGGACGCGGGTTTGCGGTCGTGGCTGATGAAGTTAGAAAACTAGCTGAAAAAACAGGCAAATCTCTAACAGAAATCGAAGCAAATATCAATATCCTAACTCAATCAATCAATGAAATGAGCACAAGTATTAATGAGCAAACCACAGCAGTAAATCTTATAAATCAAGCTGTAGTTAATCTAGATGATCAAACAAAAGGCACTTTGAAAATCACTCAAAGCACCAAAGATATTGTATTTGAAGTTAATCGCATCACAGAATCTATCGTAGCTAACGCTAATAAAAATAAATTCTAATCCCCACCAACCCACGCAATTAATTTGCGTGGGGTTAAATTTAAACAAATTTAATCAAATTTATTTTTCCCTAGATTTGCTCTAAATTTATTCAAATTTAATCCAAAACACGAGTAAATTTAGTGCTAAATTTAATTAAATTTAATTGTATTTTTGCTGTATAAAATGAATAAACCAATTTATTTTTGCAAAAATTTAAGCAAATTTAACCAGCTCAAATTGATTAAATTTGAGAGTAAATTTAGGCATTGTGTTTGTTTTTGATAGCTTTTGAAAGAGATAGCATATCTATATTTTCAAGGCTCACTCCCACCGGAACTCCTTGAGCGATTTTGGTGAAATTTAAATTTAATCCTACAAGCTCATTTTCTATAAATAGCATTAATCCATCGCTTTTAATTCCGGGCGTAAAGGCAAATAAAATTTCTTTGATTTTATTTTTTAAGATATTATTTTTTAGATTTTCAATCTTATTTATATCATCAAAAACAAAATATAGCCCTTCAAATGAATTTGAGTGCTCTATTGTAAAAATATCTCTTGGGCTTTCAACTATACACAAAATTTCTCTATCTCTATCGTCATCATTGCATATATCACAAATCTCGTTTTGACTGATGCCGCCACACATCAAGCAGTATTTTAGAAATCTTACAGCTTCTTCTATATTATGAGCTAAATTTAATCCCAAAAATGAATCATACAAAGCGACATGATAAGCATATTTTTGTGCGTTTTTTTTGCCAACTCCAGGCAGTTTTTCAAAACAAGCCACAAGCTCGTCAAATTTTTCTAGTTTATACATTGCCAAAACCTATGCAAAATATATGATAGCCGTCTTTGTATTCATAAGTAAAGTCAAATTTGTGCATATTGCAAATATTTTCTATGATATAAAGTCCAAGTCCGAGTCCGCTCTGAGCGGAGTTGTTTTCTCTAATAAAAGCTTGTTTGTAATACTCAAAATCTCTATTCATTTTCTCGCCCAAATTTTTAATGCAAATTTTACCCGAATCGCACTCGATTATGGCTTTTTTATCTGTTGAGTATTTGATTGCATTATCAATTAAATTTTTAATCGCCAAGCAAAATAATTGAAAATCTACTTTTAAAATGACATCTTTATTGATTTTGCTTGTTACAAATTTGTCAAAATCATCAAGCAACATCATATCAGCCACTTGTTCTAAAATCAAGCTAAAATGATAATTTTCGTATTTTAGGGCATAACTTTTGCTAAGAAGTTGCTCGATTTTAGAAAATTCATTGAGCAACATATTCAATCTATCAAATACATTTATCAAACGATGTTTTTGCGTATCGTCTTCGAGCATTTCGCTTACGATTCTGCCTTTGCCAATAGGAGTTTTTAATTCGTGCATAATTGTCCGCAAAAACAATTGTCTTGATATAAGAAGCTCTTTGATTTTGCAAGCGGCGTTATTAAATTCATACGCTACTTCGCTGATTTCGTCTTTTACTGCTATTCTAGTGCGACACAGTCCGTCCATATTGCCAGAAGCAAATTTACGCATATCATCTCTTAAAGATCTAAGTGGAGCTAGATTTTTGAGTATGGAAATATACAACCACACAACCAGCACTATAAAAAACAAAAATATAATCACTAAGCTATTTAATTGGCTTTTTAGTGTGCTTTGGAGAATAATTGAAATATTTTCATTTTTCAAATTTAAAAATAAATTGCCTTTGTAGCTGACAGTTTCGACTATACCGAGACTTGTTCTGGTTCTATCTAATACTTTGCCATATTTGTTGATTTGTATTATTAATTTTTGGTCCTTGACATACACAAGGTCAAAATTTTTAAAATATCTCTCCCAGTTTTCTGGCATACTTGATTTGTCATACAAAGAAATGAGCCAATTTATAGAATTATACTGATTGGCTCTAATTTTGTCTATTTCTCTATCTGATTGCAATCCATAAATGACAAAAAACAAAGCACTAACAACTATCAAAGCAATAGCAAAAACAATAGTTATTTTAGTGCTTAAGGAATGTCTCATCCTACTAGTTTATAACCTATACCGCGAACTGAGAATATATGTTTTGGCGATTTGGAATTATCGCCTATTTTGGTTCTTAGTCTTCCGATGATGACATCAAGACTTTTTGAATCTTTGTCTTTCAAGCTTTTGCAGTTATATACGAGTTGTTCTCTTGAGACTGAAAAGCTGTGTTGTTTGATTAGATATTCTAAAATCTCGTATTCAGCTGGAGTTAGAGTGATGAGTTTGCCATTGTATGTGATTTCATGGCGTTTTTCATCAATCTTAAATGCACTATTTGCAGCCACTTCTTGAGATTCGCTAGTTTTTTTATAGCGTCTAATTAGACTGATTATTCTTGCATGCATTTCTTTTGGATCATAAGGTTTTGGCAAATAATCATCTGCTCCGATTTGAAGCCCAACAACTTTATCATTTACATCGCTTCTAGCCGAACTTATTATGATTGGAATATCGTATTTTTGGCGTATTTCTTTGCAAACTTCAAGTCCGTCCATACCAGGCAGTGTTAAATCCAAAATCAATAAATCATAATTTTTGACCCCAGCACTAAGTCCAAGATAAGGATCATCATAGTTTGTAACTTTTATATTAAATTTGAGCAAATATTCAGAAAGAATTTGTGCGAATTCTGGATCGTCTTCTATCATCAAAACATTAATCATTTTTACTCCTTTGTGAAATTTCGTGATTATATCTAAATTTATTAAAGATATTATTTAAAATTCAACATTTTTTTGGTAAAATCTGCGATTTAATTCAATCAAGGAAATATTTTTGTCAAACGATTATTATGAGATTTTGGGCATTTCAAATACTGCTGATATTTCCCAGATCAAAAAAGCTTATAGAAAACTGGCTCTAAAATATCACCCAGATAGAAATCAAGGCGACAAAGAAGCAGAAGAGCAATTTAAACTAATCAATGAAGCTTATGAAGTCTTGAGTGATGAACAAAAACGCCAAATTTACGATAGATACGGCAAAGACGGGCTAAGTGGCAATTTTAATGGTAGTTTTGAAGATTTTGATTTGAGTGATTTGTTTAGTTCGTTTTTTGGCGGTGGAGATTTTAGAAGAAGTAGATCTAGCTCACAAAAATACGCTCTAGATCTAGAAATCGCTTTAAATTTAGATTTTAATGAAGCTGTTTTTGGGTGCGAAAAAGAAATAAAATACGATTTTAAAATATCTTGTCAAGATTGCAAAGCCACAGGCGCAAAAGATGGCAAAAAAACTGCTTGTCATTATTGTGGCGGCAGGGGTCAGATTTCGCATTCTCAAGGATTTATGAGCTTTGTTAGGACTTGTAGCCATTGTATGGGAAGTGGAGAAACAATCAAAGAAAAATGTCCAAAATGCTCTGGCAACGGCTTTAATACAGCGCAAAATTCAATCAC
>JAGAZK010000095.1 GCA_017940085.1 Campylobacter sp. | reverse complement strand
TATTCGTATGATAAAATATTTCGCTAGTTTCATCTAGACCGCCTACACTTGAGTAAAGAGAATTGATATATGTTGCACCACCTTTTGCAGAGGCAATATCTGCAATATCGGTAGCTTTGGCTGTAAAATAGCGAATAATATTTTGTATCATAGTGGCTTGATCTTTCATAGAATTTCCCTCAGGAATTGGCATAAAGAAAAATCCTACGGCAATAAGTGGAATTAGAAATTTGTGTAAATATTTTTGGTTTGAACCACTATCAGCTCCATTGTTTTCCAAATAATTTTGAAATTTAGTTACTCCTATACTAGTAAGAAAAAATCCACCTACTATAACAAATAAAAGCCATTGTAAGTGTTGATAAACTTCGTTCATATTTTGAAATAAATTTGAAAAATAAGCTAAATTTGATTGATTAAATCCATCTGCGATAGATGAATTTTTTCCTTTTAATGTTTGCAAAGGCTTATCAACCCCCAAAATATTACCAAAACCCTGAATAACAGAATTATATGTTTTACCAAAACCAAAAAAATCATCATCTTTAATTTTAGTATTATAATCATATAAACCACTAACCGAGCCAACTCTATTTTTTACACCATCAGCCATAACAATAAATCCAGTTTTGTTTGTCATTTCTCTGTTTATAATTTTTGGATCAAGTGTAACAATTCCACTTAAAAATCTAGATATTGTAATATCTGTATCGCTTGGTGTTTGATTTATTTTACTTTTTATGTTTGTTGTAATTTTTTTTGCGAATTGTGGTTCTTTTGGTATTTTATTTAACCACTCGTTTTGGCATTGTAAATTTTTTTGATTTGCATTATATTTTAATGGTTTATCTCTTTCACTATCTAAAAAAATTTGGCAATATGTAACTCCACCTGCAAAATCAAATCCATTAATTTGTGTTACATAGCCTGGATTTACATTTCGACACTTAAATTCACAAGCTCCATTTGTTATGATTGCGTCATTTGGATTAGCAAATATTTTTGCCATTTCTTGCGTAATACTTTCAGGTGTAGTGCTTATTTGTTGATTAGTTTGCGGTTGTGTATCTGCGAAACTAAAATTTATCAAACCAAAAACAAAAAGAAATATTAAAATAAATTGTTTTAAGGCTATTGTGATTGATCCAGGATTAAAAGCGTTGTATAATTGCGTTTTGGGTCTGCCGTAGGGTCGCACCCCTACGGCAAATTTAAATCTCAGAAATGAGATGATGAAAATAATTATACTTAGTTGTCTAATATTAAAAAATCTTTGATTATTTTTATATTGTTCTGATATAATAGCGTTTGGGGTTGCCGTAGGGCTGAGACCCCTACGGCGTAATCTTGCCCCTGAAAGGGGGTGGTGAATATGCCACACAAAATTATCACAATTATTATACTTCTTTGTGTAATGATTGTCAAGGCTTGGTAACAAGTTTTGGTCTGTCGTGGTTTTAACTGCGACAGATGATAATTTTCTCCCTACGGCTCGTATAATTTTAACCAAATTTATCTCATTCGTTTTCATTATTTTTTCCTGTAATTTCATTTGGGTTAGTATTGAAAATTTCTAATTCTTTATCACTTATGTCAAATTTCATATTAAAAACACCGCCAGAATACCAAACACAAAGTTCAAATTGTTCTGTATTGTCAAGTGCAATTTTTACTTTTTGTGGTATTTTAAAAGCTAAATCTGCTTCTTCAATGCACTCTTTTTTTTGATCGGCTCTTAATAAAAATATTCGTGTGTTTATATTTTTTAAAATTTGACTTGGAATATGTTCGGCATTTTGAACTACAAAGCATAAATGAACATTATATTTTCTTGCTTCAAGCGTAACTTTTTCAAACATACTTTCAAAAAAATTATTGTCTCTAAAATAATTTTTTGCTTCTTCTATTGCATAAAATAATTTTGGTGCAGGACGATTATTTCGCCTGCACCAAATCGCATATTCTCTGTCTTTTAGATATGTTTTTTGAAAAATAGCAAAAAATATTGGAACAAATAGCGAACTTTCTTTAAAATTATTTAGATCCATTGATAAAAAATCTGCTTCTTTTATATCAAATTTGTCAAAATTGCTGAATATATTTAGTTTTTCAATCGAATCTAATTTATGTGCTAGTTGCGAATTTGCTTTTCGTTCAGTTTCTTTTAATTGCATATTTTCAGCCTGAACTGTTACATATTTGACAATATCATTTAAAAGTGGTTTTTTTAAAAAATTAAATTTTTCTTCTTTTATGTCTGTTAGCGGTTGGTAATCTGTATAGCCTAACGCAATTAATTCATTATAAATTTCGCTATTGTTTTTTTGCAAATTTAAGACATATTTTATATCAAATTTCTTTGTAGTATATATGTGTCTAATAGCTTCTTCATAAAGCGTTTCTTCATCTAGTGTTAGAGCTACTGAATTTTGAGTATCTAAAATAATATTTGTAAGTGCGACACAAAATTTTAAATCTGCTTCAAATTCTTCTTCGCCATAATCTTCGTTTAATGCAACTAAGTTATAACCAAAAGAACTAAAAGTATTTTTTATATGAGCCACATTGTTATTTGGATTTGCTTTTATTAGCTTTACAAATTTTTCGTCTGAAAAACCAATATCATAGCTTCTAATTCTTACTTGCCCTATATCTTTACCTAAATTTTTACATTGCATAGTTTTTGAATCAAAATCTATCATTTGAGCTATGATCTTTTGTTTTGAAACAGATTTTCCGCTACCTGGTTTTGCAATAATTACAGAGTGTGGATTATCATTTTCTTCACTAAAAGAGTAATTTATAAAAGCTCCGTTTTTGTCTATTCCAAAAATATCAGGTTTTTTTGCATTTTTTTTATGACAAGTAGCTATAAAATTTTCTAAATAACTTTGTTGAACTAAAAAATCGAATTCGCCATCTCTGTATTTTAAAGGCATTTTTTGTAAAAGTTGCGTTCTAAAAAGTTCTTTGCGTAAATAAGAAGTTTTTAAAAACGAACCTATCATACCGATTTGATCGTTTGTATATCGTTTTAAAAACATTACAGAATTTACAATTGCAAGTTCTGTTTCATTGTGTTCGTATTTTTCTTTTAAAGCGACAAATGGTCGTTTATCGCCCATAATTTTTGTGTAATTTATTAGCTTTTGAATATGGTTTTGAATTCGTCTTTGTGATATATCAAAATAAAACCAAATAGAGCCTTCAAAATCAAGTTTGAAAAGTTGTTGTAAATTTGTTTGTTTTACATCTATGCTTTTGTATGCTTGAAAACAATCTACATTTTTTAAATTTTGAAGTATTGATTGTTTTACTAGGCGTTTGAAATTCATAAATTCAGGTTCTGATTCTAAATTGTCGTTTTTATTTATTTCAAGAGCTTGTTTTATTTGTTTATCATCGATAAAGTAAGTATTTTGTAAATATTGATTATAGATTACATTTAAAAGCTTATTGCCACTTAAAAGTTTTGCATTAAAATAACTTGCTATATTTTTTATAATTGATTTGTTATGGCTAAAAATATATTGTTTTTGGTATTTACCTTGTTTTTGTATGCAGTAAAAAAAGTATGAATCTTCACTTGTTTTATAATCTCGTATAATTTGTGATATTAGCGAGTTATTCATAAAATTTACAATCGTATCGTTTCCACGAAGTTCAATACCATAAATTTCAGGAAATTGAGTATTTGCAATAATATGGTCGTCTTTAATATAATCAATTAAAAAAATAGAATTTGAATGCCATTCACTAAATAGAGTATATAAAGGCACAGCCAATTTATCAAAAAAACAACTTGATAACTTTAAATTTGGATCTTTTTGTTTAAATCCAAAATAAATTCCTGCAAATGCTAGTCCCCCAAGTGTAAGTAAAGCTAAATTCATCTTACACCACCAAAATCTTTATTAAAACTATTTTTAAATCTTGCATAATAATCTTTATTTGCATATCGCTTAAATCCTTTGTTGTAGCACTCGATTGTATCTTTTAAATTTTTCATTTTTGATTGGCATAATGATAATACACCAATTGATTTTGAAATGTTGTAATCTAAACTAAACATTTCATATAACTCGTTTTCTTTGAAATTTACTGAATTTATTTGCATTAAACCTACATCGATTTTGTAGCCTTTATTAATTAGAAATTTAGCAATTTTGACAAGATTATTTTTGTCATTACTTCTAATTTGTATTAGATATTTATCTTTGTATTTTTGTGTCTTGACATTTGCATTTGCAAATTTGAAATTCTTATTTTTGCTCGTAAAAGCAATTACGAAAGGATTAAAATTGCTTTCAATTTTAGCTATTGTATAAAGTATTCTTGTATCTACATTGGATAAAATAGCTTGTTTTTTAATTGAATTTGCAATTTCTTGATTGTTGTATGCAAATGCAAATGATGAAGACACAAAAATACATAAAAGCATGACAAAATTTTTCATCTTTATTACTTTGCTATAACTTTTTTAATAACATTTTTAGCTATTTCACCGACTTCTTCTTTTTTGAAACTATCAAATCCACTTTTAAACATATCTTTTGAGTTAAGTATATCTTCACTATTTAATGAAGTAGAATTATCGCTCAATAAATTATCTTTTGAAATTTCACCGCTTTCTAATCTATCAAATATGCTTTTCATTTTTTCAGAGAATAAATTTATTGCTATATTTTCTTTTGTTGGATTTAACATAGCTTCTTTGATTGTATCTTTATACATTTGTGAATATGAGCTATTTTGTTCTAAATATCCCATAATTGCTTGTTGAAATTGTTCTTTGCTTAAAGCTCCGTTTTTTGAGAATTCATCAAAAATCTCTTGGGAAACAAGGGCTTTTTTTATGTCAATATAACCTTGCTTGAAATCATTTATTAAATCATTTAAAAACGCTAAAAGATTTTTTTCTAATAAAACATCATTGGCGTTCATTTCAACTTCTCTTTGTTTTGAGTTTTCAAGATTTATATCTATTTGATTTTTAAATTTTTTATACGAATCACTAAACCAACTTTTAAATGTATTAGCAGTATCGCTTCCAACTCTTTGAATTGCTGTTTGCATTTTTTATCCTTTCATAAATATTAGTATCAAATTTATGATACACAACAACGAAATAAAAATATTAAAAATCATCTGCATTGGTGATGATTTTTTTTCTTTGCTTTGATTTTTTTCTTTTTTTGATTGTGGCTTTATCGCATTTTCTTTTGCTTCATTATCACTTATTAAAAGCTGTTTTATCAAAGCTTTGTAGCCAACATCGCTTTGAGTATCGATTTGCTTTGCAATAGCTCTTACCACCTCATCGCTTACACTTTGAAAATTTGCTTGATCGGTTTGCATTGATAAAATTAATTCTTTATATTTATCGCTATAAGCTTTTAAATGTTGTGAAATAAGCAAATTATCGCTTTTTATAGTTTGAATTTCCCTAACTATTCTAACTAATTGTTCTGATATTTTTTCTATTTTTTGATTATCTGTTTTTTCGGTTTTTCGTTCGGCAAATTCTTGTGCTTTTTTATCTATTGTTTCTTGTGTATCTTGATTCATTGTGCGTTACTTCCTTTTATAATAGGATTGATTTTAATTCTTTCAATTCGCATACCATAGGGATTTACATCAGTAGCTTTACTTAAATCAAAACTTCCTTGACTTTGTATTGTAAAAATTCCATTTTGTGATACATATTTATCAGTTGCTAATATATAGCTTTGTGCTATTGTATTTATGGAAATTACAATACTAAATTTGTTACCTGAATATTCGTATTTATCGACACTATAATCTTTCAAGGATATATATTCAGGCAATTTATCTTGTGCCACAGCAGATATTAGCCACTGAATATAAGCTCTTAGATCTCCGATAGCTTGTTCGTTCAATGAGCCGTCTCGTTCTTTGTTT
>JAGAZK010000094.1 GCA_017940085.1 Campylobacter sp. | reverse complement strand
GATCCTGCGAAATTTGCTGATTCTATGTTTTTCCAGCTGATTCTGCGAATTCTTTTGGCTTCATGGACTATAAATCCTATCAAAATCTCGCTAAATTCGGTGATTATAACTCTAGGTTTTAAAACTTGTTCTTTTGGAACATCAATCAACATCCATTTAGCTAAATTTATTACAGGAATTACTACGCCACGAAGATCAAAAATACCTTCTATGTATTCTGGAGTGCCCGGAAGTTCGGTTAAATTTGGCATTTTAATGATTTCTTTTACTTTTGAAACATTTACGCCATAAATTCCTTCATAAATGCCGTCTTTTGTCTTTTTAAGGATACGAAAATCCACAAGTTCAATTTCGTTTGAACCCGCTTTTAGTAAATCATCATCAGTCATTTGGGCTCCTTATGATTTGAAATTCCAATTTATACGGGTATTTTACTACAAAATAACTTCGTTCAAGTGCAAAACAAGAAAAATTTACATAAAATTTATCATTTATTTGCAAATTTACACCCTGATGATAGTGTGCTTCTAGAATTTTTTGTGTTTTGTAGTGATAAATTCGCTTTTGTAATTTGGCTTCAAAATCATTTATTTTATAATCTAATTTTTTGTTTTCTTGTGTTTTTAAAATCCATTTTGAGATTTTAAAATCCAAAATCTCATCAATTTTATTCATAACAAACAAAAATGCCCTATTTCTAAGCAATCTCAAAGCAATTGTATCTATTAAATTTAAAAAAATATCGCCGTGTGAAATTGAAATTTGCTCATTATTAAATTCAAAAATCGCAGGTTGGGCAGATATTGGAAATACCTTAATTTGCGGGAAAATTTTTTCTAAATTAAAATCATGATTGCCTTCAAAATAAAATATCTCAATGTCTTGGCTAAGCTCGTTTAATAAACAAATTTGCTTATTAAAAAATTTCCTTACAAATGTCGTATTTGCAAGAAAATCAAACATATCTCCCATCAAAAAAATTTGCGGTGGTTTTGGGATCATACCGCTTTTTAAAGCTTTTAAAAAATCCAAAAACGCTGTTTTGTTTGCATTATCATGAGCATCGCCTAAAAAAATCGCTCCCGATTTGATTTGCAAACTCATACACAATTCCCAAAATAAGGCATTCCTAGCTCTTCATCAAATCCACAAATCAAATTTGCATTTGCTACAGCTTGGCTTGAAGCACCTTTTAAGAGATTGTCGATTGCTGAGTTTATCCAAATTCTGCCGTTTTTGTTTATTGCAAAAATATCACAAAAATGCGTTCCTACCACATTCTTGATACTCACGGCTTCATCTGTTATTCGCACAAATTTTTCATCTTTGTAAAATTTATTCAAAATTTCAAGCGGATTAATATCAGCAAATTCGGGTTTTAGCATACCAAAAGCACTCACTAACATTCCTCTTGTAACAGGGATTAAATTTGGCACAAAAAACACATCTAAATCAGACTCGCCAAATTTATTCAAATGCTCCATAATTTCATCACTATGACGATGACTTAGCGGAGAATAAGCATTTATATTTTCATTTACGCTCACAAAATGACTACTAGCTTTAAGGCTTTTTCCAGCACCGCTTACGCCGCTTTTTGCGTCTATCATTACGCCAAATTTGTCATCTAACAATTTCGCAAAAGGCGTAATCGCAAGAATCGAGCAAGTCGGATAACACCCTGGATTTGCTACTAAATTTGCGTTTTTGATATTTTCTCTATTTAGTTCTACTAGTCCATATACTGCGTTTTTGAGATTTTGTGTATCCAAATGCTCACAATAATTTTTCTCGTAATTTTCCTTGCTTACTCTATAATCAGCCGATAAATCCACTATCTTAACTGAGCCTATTAATTCTTTGGCAAATGCCATACCTTGAGTGTGCGGAAGTGCGAGAAATACAATATCGCACCTTTTTTTTATCTCATTTGGATCTGCTATTTCTACTTGCATATCACAAATCCCTTTAAGCATTGGGAAAATCGCATTTAGTTGATTTTGTGAAGTTGCTGCTGTATAGACTAGATCAAATTTAGGGTGATTTAGCAAAATTTTCACTAGCTCAAGCCCTGTATATCCACCTACTCCGACAATTCCAGCTCTCATAATAAATCCTTAGTCAAATTTGATTGGTTTGTAGCTGATTTGCATAATCTCTACTTCGCTCACGCCTTTTGGTAAGCTTAGCTCAATATCATCGCCTACTTTTTTGCCAAGAAGTTGTCTAGCTACTGGTGTATTTATGCCAATTAGTCTTTTTTCGAGATTGCTTTCACTTGCTCCTACTATTGTATAAGTCGTCTGTATCTCTGTATCTACATCCATAATCGTAACAGTCGAGCCAAATTTGACACTATCGTGAGCATAAGAGCTAGGATCTACTACTTGGGCTCTTGCTATTAAATCGCTTAGCTCAGCAATCCTATCATCAATAAAAGCTTGTCTTTCTCTTGCGGCGTGATATTCGGCATTTTCTTTAAGATCTCCGTGTTCTCTAGCACTATCAAGGTCTTTGATGACTGCTGGGCGTTGGTTGAGTTTGAGATCTTTGAGTTCGTTTGTGATTTTTTCGTATCCATAAATAGTCATTTGCTCTGTCATATTATCTCCTTAAATTTGTGTATTATAATAAATTAAGCTTAATATTGTGAATTTTGTAAATTTAAATAAATTTGAAGTAAATTTAATGAAATTTAGCCCAAACTTGACTAAATTTAATCAAATTTGGGCTTTTGTAGGATTATCTACTCATACGACTTCTACTTCTAGTCGTTTTGTTTTCGTCTATGCCAAGCACAGCACCTTGAGATCCAGCTCCATGCCAAATAGCATCGCCCGGAGCATTCTTTGTAAATGTTATTTTATAAGGCACATATCCGACATCACTACTAGTAAGTTCAGAGCTAAGATCAGAGCTTAGTAAAAATACAGCTGTCTCAGTGCCGTGTTCGGTAGTAAATAATGGAGTCTCCTTCATAAGATATACATCACCAGCTTTAGTTATTTTATCTAGCGGTTTGGTATAAGTCATATCTTGTTTTTCTATAACAAGACCGCTAAGATTATCAAATTTCACATTGCCATTGATATTTAGATATGCTTTTATTTGTTTTTCAAAATCGTGTTTTCCATTGAGTGAGATATGATGACCCAAATAACCAGCATTGAGCCAATATCCAATAGCACTTCTTTGTGGTTGAGAGCTACTTACTACAGACGGATATATGTTTTGGCAATTATTCAAGCTACAATACACAGAATAATAAGAATTTACTTGGAAACTATAAGGTGTATTTGTTACTTCTTTTTCTACATCTGGCACAAACAATCTTCCATAGAAGAAAGTAGCATTGCCTTGTGGAGTAGATCTTACGACATCATAAGTAGAAGTGTTAAGATCTATAATCTTGCCTTGTGCATTTGTAGGGATATTCGCAATAGAACTTGGCTTAATAATCTCAGAGAAATCTAAATCAAAATCATTGCCTTGTATTATTTGTGGGTTTTTAGCCTGATCGGCTTTTCTATTTAGATTAACCCCCGCTCTTGTGAAAGATGTGCCTACTTCAAACGCATCTCTTTTAATCTCAAATGTAGCTTCTAAATCTGTTCCAAAACTACCAAATGTATCGCTAGGACTATAATTAAATGAATTTATATCCTTTGTCCTTAGGCTCATTTGCATTGTTTCTAGGTTGGTATTATTTAAAATCACAGT
>JAGAZK010000093.1 GCA_017940085.1 Campylobacter sp. | reverse complement strand
TGACCAAAACTGATTCTGGCATATTTAGTGGCATAGATCCCAAAACTGCGGCAAATGCGACAAGTCCCGATCCAGCAGGAAAACTTATACCAATAGGAAATCTTGTGTGGCTATCTCCGCCTGTGCCAACAGTATCAGGCAATACCATTCTATTTAACCAAGAATGAATTACGCCATCACCTGGTTTTAAGCTAACTCCACTGCGATCAATCATAAATTTAGGCAAAGTTTTGTGAGTAATTGCATCGCTTGGTTTTGGATAAGCTGCTGTATGACAAAAACTTTGCAAAACAAAATCAGCCGAAAATCCCAAACTTGCAAGTTCTTTAATCTCATCTCTTGTCATAGGACCAGTTGTATCCTGGCTACCGACAGTTGTAGTTATCGGCTCTATATACATTCCTGGTCTTACGCCGTCCATTCCACAAGCTTTGCCCACCATTTTTTGAGCTAGGGTATATCCAACACTATCATCGCATTTTGGTTGAACTGGCTTTGTAAATATATTTTCAGCTTCCATTCCAAGCTCAGCTCTAGCTTTAGCACAAAGGCTTCTAGCTATAATAAGTGGTATTCTTCCACCTGCTTTGACTTCATCTTTTAGGGTATTTGGGGATAAATTAAATGTTTTTATAACTTTGCCGTCTTTGTGGATTTCGCCTTTGTGTGGATAAATAGTGATTTTATCGCCCATTTCTAAGCCATCTACATTTACTATAATAGGCAAAGCACCACTATCTTCTGCAGTATTAAAGAAAATCGGAGCAATTATACTTCCTAAAATTACGCCACCTATTTTTTTATTTGGAATACCTGGAATTTCTCGTCCCAAATGCCATTGGATTGAATTTATTCCACTTTTTCTAGAACTTCCTGTGCCTACGACATCGCCCACATAAACGACTTCTAAGCCACTTTTTTTAAGCTCGGCTATTTTTTCTAAACTTCCGGGTTGTCTTTTTACGAGCATTGCATTTGCATGAAGTGGTATATCAGAGCGAGAAAAAGCTTCACTTGCTGGGCTTAAATCGTCTGTATTTGTCTCTCCAGCTACTTTGAAAACTATAGCTTCAATGACTTCAGGAATATCTGCTTTTGCTTTAAACCATTCAGCATTTGCCCAGCTCTCAAGCACTTCTTTTGCGTATTTGTTGCCATTTTTGGCAAGTTTAGCGACATCATTAAAATAATCATGAACAAAAATCGTATTTTTCAAAACATTACAGGCTGTTTGAGCTACGCTCTCATCGCTATTTTGCAAACTTGCTATAAGCACGATCACACTATATCCACCAAGCATAGGTTCTAGCATTTTTACAGCCGAAATTTTATCAATTAAACTGCATTTTAAATCATGATTTATAATCTCATTTAAAAACTCAGCTTTTATTTTTGCAGCATCATCTACTCCCGGATTTACACGATTTGCAAGTAAATTTACCAATTCATTTGTTGGGGAATTTTTAAGCAATTCGCAAACTTCTATAGCTTGATCTTTGCTAAGTGGGAGTGGTGGGATACCTAATTTTGCTCTTTCATCTTTTGCTTTATTGTATTGTTCAAAAAAGCTCATTTTTTGTCCTTTTATAATGAAATTTATCGTGATTTTACCATAATTTCCACAATTTAAAATAATATTTAAATCATAAAAATTATTTTCAGTCAAATATAAAGATTTTTTGTGTATTTTGGTAAATCTGGGCTAAATTTAATCAAATTTGGCACTAAATTTAATCAAATTTAATGCCAAATTTAAATTTATTTATAGTTTTTGATTGCTTTATCAAGAATTTCTTCAGCAGATTTTGCATCTTTAAAACCAGTAACTTTTACCCATTTGCCCGGCTCTAAAAGCTTGTAAGTTTCAAAGAAATTTTTGATTTTGTCTAAAGTGGCTCTTGGCAAATCATCAAGAGATTTGATATTTTCAAATTTTGGATCGATTTTGCTAACAGGCACAGCAAGTAGTTTTTCGTCCATTCCGCTCTCATCTTCCATAACCAAAACGCCAATTAAGCGACAAGGTATTACACTTCCTGCTTGAAGTGAGTATTCATTTAGCACTAAAATATCAGCTGGATCACCATCGTCAGCCAAAGTATTTGGCACAAAACCATAATTTGCTGGATAAAACATAGCCGAATAAAGCACACGATCAACCACGACCGCTCCGCTTTCTTTGTCGATTTCATACTTAATGTTTGAACCATAAGGTATCTCAATCACAGCATTGATTTTGTCCGGATTTGAGCCAAATTTGATCTTTGAAATATCCATTTTTTATCCTTTTATTAAATTTTCTAATAAATTTTTCATATCAGCGACAATTTCTTCTATACTTCTTTCGCCATTTATTTGATGAAGTAAATTTTTAGAGCCATAAAACTCTCTAATAGCACCGATTGGCTCCATATAAACTTTCATTCTATTATTAAAAACTTCGTTATTATCATCAGCCCCTCTAGCTCTGCCTAAAACTCTAGCTCTAGCTACTTCTTCGCTAACATCTACTTCAATAACACCGCATAAATTTATATCATCTGTGCTATTTAGTTCTTTGTCAAGTGCAGTCATTTGCTCTATGCTTCTTGGATAGCCATCTACTAAAATAAGATCTTTTTGGCTAAGTTTGATTGCTGAAATTATTGTTTGGACAACTATTTGGAGTGGGACTAAATTTCCAGCCGAAATAAAGCTATCTATAGTCTTGCCAAGCTCACTACCACTTGCAACTTCAGCTCTAAGCAAATCTCCAGTAGAATAATGAGCAAATTTATCATCATTTTGGGCTATGATACTTGCATCTGTGGTTTTGCCGCTTCCTGGAGCTCCGATAATTAAAAACAATTTTTTCATTTATTGTCCTTTTCTTTGATTCGTATTCCTAGCTCTCTGAGTTGTTCGTAACTCACTTGGCTAGGTGCTTTTGTCATCAAACAAGTAGCTTTTTGGGTTTTTGGAAATGCTATGACATCTCTAATACTCTCGCTTCCAGTTATTAGCATTACAAGGCGATCTAATCCTATAGCAATCCCACCATGCGGTGGAGCTCCAAAACTAAGTGCATCAAGCAAAAAGCCAAATTTTTCTTTTTGTTCGTTTTCGTCAATTTTAAGGAGTTTAAATACTTTTTGTTGGATTTCGCTTTTGTGGATACGAATAGAGCCACCGCCAAGTTCTGTGCCGTTTAAAACGACATCGTAAGCAATTGAAGTAATATCTTCTAAATCTGCTTCATCAGGATTATTTGGCATAGTAAATGGGTGGTGCATTGCAGAATAAGAGCCATCGTCATTTTGTTCAAACATTGGGAAATCCACAACCCAAAGCATTTCAAATTTTTTAGGATTGATTAAATTTAATTCATTTGCTAAGAAAATTCTAAATCTACCCATATAATCAAGAACTATTTTTTTCTCCCCTATCCCAAAAAACACGACATCGCCGACTTTTAAATCACATCTTTTAATAAGCTCATCTATATCATTTGGCTCAAAAAATTTAACCAAAGGTCCTTTTAAGCCGTCTTCTTTGACTTGAATAAACGCAAGTCCTTTGGCACCAAATTTACGCACAAATTCTTCAAATCGTTGCATTTGTCGTTTGCTAAAAATATTATCTCCGTCTTTGACAACTATTGCTTTGGCTCGATTTTTCTTAGGATTTTTGGCTGGAGAGCTGAAAATTTCATTATTTGATTTGGCAAAAATA
>JAGAZK010000092.1 GCA_017940085.1 Campylobacter sp. | reverse complement strand
AATTCTCCAAATTTATTGCCTAAAACTACAAATTTACAATCAGTTTAAATTTAATTAAATTTTGGCTATAATTTCAAGGCTTGAAATTATTTCAAAGGAGACAATATGAAAAGTGTTTTGATTATTGATGGCTCCAAAGAATTTTGGGAGTCTAAGACCAAATTAACTGCACTTTTGTGCGAAGTAGCCAAAAATGAGCTAGAAAGCATGGGAATAGTCGTCAATTCTACTAGAATCGATGATGGATACGACCCTATGGTAGAAATGGAAAAATTTCTAGAAAATGATGCTGTGATTTGGCAATTTCCATCGTGGTTTATGGGCGAGACTTGGGTCATGAAAAAATACATTGATGAAGTGTTTATGGAAATCATGGCAAAAACTGGCGGAAGTGACGGAAGATCATCTAGCGATCCTAGCAAAAGATACGGCACAGGTGGCAAGTTGGATAGAAAATATATGTTTAGCTCTACTTGGAATGCTCCTGCTTACGCATTTGATAAGGGCGAATTTTTTGACGGAAATAGCTTAGAAGATGTGTATTATCATTTGCACAAAGCTCATGAATTTATCGGTATGAAGCCATTGCCAAGCTTTATGTGTAATGATGTAGTCAAAAATCCACAAGTAGATAAATATGCAAGCGAATACAAAGCACATCTTAAAAAGGTATTTGGCTAACTCTAAAATCTCAAATTTGATTAAATTTAGTCAAATTTGAGATTAAATTTAATCAAAATTTATTCAAAAAACTTAAATTATTATTTTATAAAGTCCGTTTTTAATGCGTTTTAAAATAGACTTTTGCTCTAAGAGCTTGATTGTATTGATAACTGTAGGTTTGCTGGAATTTGTTTGATCGCAAATTTGCAAAATTGTAAGAGAAATAAATCCGTCTTCATCAGCATTTTCGCACAAAAATTTGATTATTTGAAATTTTTTCTCACCCACAATTAACGAAAAAATTTGATTAAATTTATCCACAAAACGCCTTGTATAACAAAACCAACCAAACCAAAACCGCACAAGTTATACTCAAAAATACAGCCCCACTTGCTGTGTCTTTGGCAATCTTTGCTAAATGATGAAAATCTTGAGTAACCAAATCTACACAGGACTCTACAGCAGTATTTACACACTCGCTAATCATCACTGCTATCATCGTTATTTGAGCTAAAATTTGCAAACTCAAATCTACTCGTAAAAATGCGTTTAAAATGCTAAAAATTATGATAAAAACAATTACAATTTTAAAGCTTGTTTCGTTTTTGATCATATGCAAAAGCCCGTCCATTGCATATTTCCAATTGCTAAAAAACTGATATTTTGGTTTCAAGATTAAGCCTTTTTGCAAGATTATACAATAAATTTGGCTATAATTTTGCAAAAAAAGGATTAAATTTGAAGCTTGTTTCGTGGAATATAAATGGCATTAGAGCAGTGGCAAACAAAAATGCTTTGGATTGGATAAAAGATGCAAATATTGATTTTGTCGGCTTTCAAGAGATCAAAGCCAAAGAAGATCAAATCCCAAAAATAGCTTATGAGCTTGGATTTAGCAATATTAGCATAAACTCAGCCACTCGTCCTGGATACTCTGGCGTAATGAGCTTGGCTAAATTTGATAGCCAAAATTTCAAATCTCAGTTTTATGATGACGATCAAGGCAGAGTTTTGGAGCATATTTACAAAAATATTCATATTTTTAATATTTATTTCCCAAATGGCCAACAAGGCGATGACAAACTCGCATACAAAATGGATTTTTATGCTAAATTTCTAGATTATATAAAAAATTTAATCAATCAAGGCAAAAGCGTAATTTTTTGTGGCGATGTCAATACTGCTCACAAAGAAATAGATCTCACTCACCCAAAAGCCAACTCAAACTCAAGCGGATTTTTGCCGTGTGAGCGGGCTTGGATAGATGAAGTGATAAATGCTGGATTTGTCGATACTTTTCGCTATATCAATGGCGATATAGAGCAAAAATATTCTTGGTGGAGTTATAAAATGAAAGCTAGAGAGAAAAATGTCGGCTGGAGAATTGATTATTTTTTTATCAGCCAAAATTTGCTTGATAAATTAAAAAATGCCTTTATTTTGAGTGAAATTTACGGCTCAGATCATTGTCCTGTGGGCATAGAGATTGATATTTGATGAATAAATTTATACTAATTTTGTGTTTGTTTGTATTTGGCGGGTGTGATAGTTTGCTATATACGCTGTATTCGCCGCTTGCTCCAAATATGGTAGAAAAAATAGAACAAGACAAATTAATATCTTTAGCAGCCACAAAAGACGAAAATCTTTACAAAATCGTATTTTTGGGCGAAAAATACACTTATGTCGTCTATGATAAGAATTAAATTTAAAATTTACCAACGCTCAAATCAAGGATTTGTATCTCCAAGACAAACAATTAAATTTAAAAGATTATTCAAAATATAGACCCAATGCCTATAAGATAGAAAATTTGATTATTTATGATAAAAACAACAATGAAGAACAATTCCAAAACATAGAAGTGTATTTATACAAAAAATACCACTCCCCTATCCCACAAACTCATAAAATCCAAAGCGATATTTCAATCAACATTCACTCACTCCAGCAAGAAGAAAGCATAGTTGAGAGTCTCAAAGAGCTTGTGATTATTATTACTTTTCCGATTTGGATTTTTGGTTTGAGAGTGTGAAAACTGCAAATTTAACTAAACAAATTTAATTACATAGCTTAAATTTACTCAAATAAATTTAGCTTAAATTTACAAATAGCTTTAAAATACTTCTCAATTTAAAACAATATTAATTGCTTTAAATTTAAATACTTTGTTATAATTATGATATTTAATATCAAATTTATATTGATTAAGATATAATTTCTCCTACTTTTTAAAAATAGGAGAAAAAATGAAACACAAACTCGCATTAGCAAGTGTTTTTGCTATTTGTTCTGTAGCTTTGGGCGATATTGATTTAGGAGCCGTCAAAGTTACTAGTCAAACAAGTGATAGCGATGAAATAGATGCCGCAAAAGTCAATGTCCGCAATGCATCGATGATAAAAGATATTATGCGTGATATTCCGGGCGTTTATGTCGGTGGCACAAATGCCTTAAACCAAAAACTCTATATTCGCGGTATCAATGATCGTGGTTTAAATATTACGATTGACGGAGCTAGACAAAAAGGAAATGCCTTTCATCATGCGGCGGATTTGTATTTAGACGCTGATATTATCAAAAGCGTTGATGTCGGGCTTGGAGTAAATTCTGTAGTCGGATCGAGTGGAGCTTTGGGCGGAAGCGTAGCTTTTAAAACAGTTGATGCAAGTGATTTGCTCCAAGATGGTGAAGTTTTTGGCGGTAAAATCAAAGGCGGATATGCCTCAAATAACGATGAGTGGCAACAAAGCTTGAGTTTGTATGGCAAAGCATTTGATAATCTCGATATTTTGGGATATATCGGTCATAGAGGATATGGTCGTGGCAAAGACGGAAACGGCGAAGTAATTGGCGGAGAAGGCGATAATACCAATTATTTGATGAAACTCGGATATAGTTTTGCTGATTTTGCAAAATTATCTACGAGTGCTGAGAGAATGCAAATAGACGGCGACTATGCCCTAAGAGCAGAATGGCCAGCGGTTGGTAATTTGCAACAAACAAAATATTACCGCGATACATACACAGCAAATTTAAATCTCAACCCAAATGATTTGCTAAATTTGGATTTAAATTCTTATTACACAGATCATAGAGCTACTACAAATCACGGAACCGGGTTAAATGCTGGGGTTAAGACTTATGGTGGAAAATTAATAAATAAAAGCAAATTTGGAGATAGCGATAGCTTTAATCAAACTTTTGTTTATGGAAGTGAGTATTATATTTCTCAAAGCTATAATAATTCAGCCAATCCAAAAACTCCAAATGATAAAGCGACCAGCTTATCTGTATTTTTAGAAGATCAAATGCGATACGCTGGATTTACGCTCACTCCTGGTATTCGTTTTGATAGATATGAGCTTGATACAATGGGTGGGGATTTTAACCGCACAGGCAGAGCAAAGTATTCTTGGAATGAATGGAGTCCAGGCGTTTTGCTTGATTATCAATTTGATATGGGGCTTGGATTGTATGCGAGTTGGGCAAAAGTTTTTAGAGGTCCTGATGTAATAGAATCTATTCGTCTTACACAAGCAAATGTCTTAAATATCATTACAAACAATAATCTCAAACCAGAAACAGGCGATGTATATGAAGTAGGAACTAGATTTCAAACTTCAATTAGCGATAATCAAAGCATTAGTTTCTCAGCCAAATATTTCTACAATGATTATAACAATTTGATTATAGAAATGGGAAGTGGTGGTGTAACTGAAGTCCAAAGAGTAAATGGCGGAGAAGCAGTTGTCAAAGGCGGAGAAATCGCAGCTAGATATAATGTTTATGATTTAAGTTTAGGTGCTAGTTATTCAAGAGCTAGGACTACATATAAAGACGATCTTAGCAAAGTGCAAGGATATGGTGGAGTTTTAGCTTATAGCGATGCTGGGGACAAATGGACATTTAATGCTGAGTATTTAATCTCTCCTATTGATACGCTTATCGGATACAATTTAATCGGATTTGATTCAATCAAAGCCAAAAACGGCACAGGTACTACATTTACTAAGCCTGGCTATGCAGTAAGCGATATTTATGCTTCTTGGCTACCAAATAGTGGCAAATACAAAGGCTTAGAAATAAATTTTGGCATTTATAATATATTTGACAAAGCTTATTGGTCTCACTCTCAAAGATCAGCTGGTTCTATTACTTGCAGACTAGGGGTTTGCTCTCCTGGAAATATTGACTGGGAGCCTGGTAGAAATATAAAAGCCAGTGTAAGCTACAAATTTTAAATCTCGCAACTAACTTCATTATTCTCTTTAGACGGGGCTAACCCGTCTAAATTTGGTCAAATTTGATTAAATTTAATCCTAAACACAATAAATTTAGTAAATTTAGATAAAATTCACTATAAATTTCAAGGATTTTTATGAATATTTTAAAAATTTCTCCACTTAGGACTGATTATCTTGAAAAAATCGGATTTTCGTGGCATACGGATTTGGATAATTCGCCTTATATTACAGATGAGCTTGTGCAAGTTAGTCAAAATGAATGCGAAGCTTATTACAACGCAGCAAACGAGCTTTATGATATGTTTATAAAAGCTGCTCAGTATGTAATTGATAATGATTTATTTCATGATCTTGGCATACCTTTTAATCTAATAGAGATCATAAAAATGAGCTGGGAAAATGAAGTTCATTGGCATTTGTATGGGAGATTTGATTTTGCTGGTGGGCTTGATGGAGAGCCGATTAAACTGCTTGAGTTTAATGCAGACACGCCCACAGGCGTATTTGAAACAGCAATCTTACAATGGGCAATGCTCAAACAAAATAATCTTGAAGAAAATTCGCAATTCAATGATTTATTCGATGGTTTGATTGAAAATTTTCGCCGTTTAGTTACGCTTGAAGATGATACGAGCAAATTTGATGAGCTTAATGAAGGTTGGAAAATCTTATTTAGCACAGTTAGTGGCTCTGATGAAGACACCACGACAACTAGATTTTTACAAGCTGCTGCAAAACAAGCTGGGTTTGAAACAAATTTTGCTTTTGTAGATGAGATTGAATTTAGCGATGACGAGGGTATTTTTTATAATGGACAAAATTATGAATATTTTTTCAAATTGATCCCTTGGGAAAGTATCGCTATAAGCGAAGGCGAACTTGCTTTAATCCTTACAAATATTATAAAAAACCAAAAAGCTATTATTCTAAATCCAGCTTATACTTTGCTTTTTCAAAGCAAGGGTATAATGAAGATTTTGTGGGATTTGTATCCAAATCACCCTTTGCTTTTGGAGAGTAAATTTAGCCCACTAAATAAAAAACAAGTCAAAAAACCATTTTTAGCCAGAGAAGGTGCAAATGTAAGTATTTTGGACGAAAACAAAAATGTGATTTGCGAAAATGGTGGCGAATACGGAGATGGTAAATTTTTATATCAAGAATATGTAGAGTTAAATAAAGACAAAAATGGCTCAAAATATCAAGCTGGTGTATTTTTTGCGTATGAAGGGTGTGCTTTGGGATTTAGAAAAGGTGGCGAAATTTTGGATAATTATTCTAAATTTACAGGACATATAATAAAATGAAAATTTTAGTCGGAATTAGTGGAGCAAGCGGAGTTTGCTTAGGATTTAAACTAGCAAATATTTTATCAAATTTAAACATAAACACTCACGCAGTTATTTCGCAAAATGCTTGGATTACGACTAAATTTGAAAGCGAAATTTTACCTAACATAAACTCAAATATTAAAATTTATGAAAATAGTGAAATTTACGCTCCACCTGCTAGCGGATCAGCTAAATTTGATGCTATGATAATTTCGCCTTGTAGCACCAATTCACTTGCTAAAATCGCTTGTGGTATTAGTGATACTTTGCTTACAAGAGCAGCAGCTGTGATGTTAAAAGAAAAGAAAAAACTAATTTTATGTGTCAGAGAAATGCCTTTGAGTGCTATTTCGCTTGGACAAATGGCAAATTTATCAAATTTAGGCGTGATAATTGCACCACCGATTTTAGGATATTATTCCAAACCACAAACCATTGAAGATATTGAAAATTTCATCATCGGCAAATGGCTTGATTTGCTTGGGATAAATCACAATTTATATCAATCTTGGGGAGAGAAAATATGAAAATAGTATGTTTAGATGCAGATACTTTAGGAAATGATATTGACTTAGAAGCGATTTTTTCGCAAGTTGGCGAATTTGTAAGCTATTCAAAAACTGCTCCAAATCAAGTAATAGAGCGTTTAAATGGAGCCGATATTGTGCTTACAAATAAAGTCATAATCGATGAAAATGTCATCAAAAACACAAATTTAAAGCTTATTTGCGTAACTGCTACTGGAGTAAATAATATCGATCTAAATGCAGCCCAAAAAGCTAAAATTGTAGTCAAAAATGTAGCTGATTATTCTACAAATAGCGTAGTTCAGCAGACTTTTGCGAGTTTGTTTGCTCTACTTAATCAAACAGCTTATTATGACAAATACGCCAAAAGCCCAAATGGCTGGGCAAAAAGTGAAATTTTTGTCCATTTAGGCAAACAAATTTCGCAAATTAGTAGCAAAAAATTTGGAATTGTAGGGCTTGGAAATATTGGTAAAAGCGTAGCAAAAGTCGCAAAAAGCTTTGGTTGTAAAGTTGGATATTTTTCAACAAGTGGTCAAAACAAAAACAAAAAATACAAAAAACTAAGTTTCAAAAAGCTACTTAAATGCGATATTATCAGTATTCACGCTCCATTAAATGAAAATACAAAAAATTTATTTTGTGCCAAAACTATTAAGAGATTAAAAAATGGGACGATTTTAATGAACTTTGGGCGTGGCGGAATTGTAGATGAAAAAGCAGTCGCAAAGGCAATTGAAAATGAACAAATTTATTTTGTTAGCGATGTTTTATCAAATGAACCTATTGAGCAAAATCACCCATTTTTGGGGCTAAAAAACAAAGATCGTTTGATTTTGACACCGCATATTGCTTGGAGTAGTTTAGAAGCTAGAAAAAAGCTTATTGAAATTACTTTAGAAAATATTAACAATTTTATGAAAAAATAAACAAATTTAAAGGATAAAAAATGTTTAAAAAATTAGTCGCAATCTTGATTTTATGTGCTTCAAGCAGTCTTTTTGCCATAAGTGAAGGCAAGGAATATTTTAAATTGGCTCCAAATGAACAACTCCCAAATTCTGAAAATAGCGTGATTGAGTTATTTAGTTATGGCTGTATTCACTGCTACAACCAATTTAGAAACGGCACCCTAAAAACCATATCAAATTCACTTCCAAATTTAAAATATGAAGAGTGGCAAGTGCGTGAAATGGGGCAATTTGGCGAAGATTTTGTGAAAATTTTGGCTTATGCAAAAATGGTTGATGAAAAAAACGGATTAAATAGCTCTTTAGATAGCAAATCAAGTTTTCACGAGATTGTAGGTTCATATTTTGTAGCATATTTTCAATACAGACTTTCTTGGCGAACACAAAGAGATTTTTATTCAATCGCTCTAAATGTTTTAAAAGTTACCCAAGATGATATTGAAAAATACGCTAAAACCAGAGGTAAGTCTTATATTGACAGAGTTCATAGTGCTATAAATGTAGCCAAAAAAAGCGGGACTCCTGCATTTGTAGTCAATGGAAAATATCTTGTAAATATCGAAGCTGTGAGATCTATTGATGATTTGACTAGAATTATCAAAGAACTCAGTGCTCTAAAAGATTAAATTTGCTCAAATTTAATCACTTCTTAGCGATCAAATTTATATTTTGGATCAAATTTGGTCGCTAAATCAAAATATTAAGTGATTTAAAAACAAAAAAATGTATAATTTCCAAAAACTTAGGAAAAACTATGATTCCATTTAGTGATGAAGAATTAATTGAGCCAGTTAAACAAACTCTAGATTCGCTCAAACCGATGTTTGATAGAGATGGCGGTGGGATTGAATTAGTAGGTATAAAAGAAGGCTCGGTTTATGTTAAACTAACTGGACATTGCAAGGGCTGTGCGGCTAGCACACAGACTTTAAAAAACGCCGTAGAAAAAACTCTCAGGATTAATATTCATCCAGAACTCATAGCTATCGGCGTGGGAGATGATTTTGAGTTATAAAAAATATAGGCAAGAAGCAATTAAATTATTTAGAAATGCTAAATTTGATCAAGCAAAAGCTATTTTTTCTTTGGCTTATGAGATTAAAAATAGTGAAGAAATTTTGTTGTTTATAGAATTGTGTGATTTAGCAAAAGACGATAAAAACGATGTTTTAGCACTATTTGAAGCATATAAAGACCCACTAAATAAAAATCAAGAAGAAAATTTAAAAGCGATTTGTGAAATTATTTATGATAGCTCAAAAGAATTTGGTTATGCTATCCAGTCAGAAAACGGCATAGTTTATTCGGATTTTATCAAAATCGTAGAAGAAAACAAAGATTTCAAAAACACATTTCAAAGTATTTTGTGCTCAACCAAATTAATAATATCAAACAAAAATGATTTACTTGATTTTCTAAAAAGACTTAGCAAACATGGATATGGGGATTTGAGTATGTCATTTTTAGAAAACTGCATAAGTTTATTTAGAGCAGATGAAGAATTTGAAAATATCATCAAAAAACTCAAATAATTTGGATAAATTTAAATGAAAATCGCCCTAAAAGACGGAAATTTCATCACGGATAATTCACTT
>JAGAZK010000091.1 GCA_017940085.1 Campylobacter sp. | reverse complement strand
TCTTTTTAGGGCTAGTGGAAGTGATAAAAAGAAAATCAATATTCCAGATACCCAATACATAGATAAAAATATCAATATAGGCGAAAAATACACTTATCAAGTCCATTGCACTGATGAAAACGGTATGGCTTCGCATTATTCAAACAAAATCACAGTCAAGGCTGAATAAATGCCAAATTTTATCGCCAAAGATATTAAATTTGCAAATTTGCCGTGCAAAGTAGGTGAGTGTGAATTTGCGTGGTTTGCTAGAAGTGGCGATGAAAGTTTGATTTATACAAAATTAAAAGATAACGAATTTTTTATCCAAGTCAAAAAACGAAAAGATGATTATCTTGTCAAAGGCGATAAAACAACGCGTCCAGCAAATATTTTTGTTTTGCAAAAAGCACTTTGTGAGTTTAGGGATTTTTTGGCTTGGGATTTAATATTTAGTGCTTTAAATTCGCACGAAAAATCATTAGAAAAGATTGATTTTTTGCTAGATGAAGATGAATTTATATCAAATTTAGCAAATTTAAAAAACAAAGAAATTTTCTTAGAAATTGGTTTTGGCAGTGGCAGACATTTGCTTTATCAAGCCAAATCCAATCCAAATGCCATAGTTGTCGGCATAGAAATATATAAACCTTCTATTTTGCAAGTAAGTAATTTAGCAAAAGCTTCAAATTTGAATAATATTATTTTATTAAATTTAGATGCAAGAAAGATCTTATCGCTTTTGCAAGACAATTGCATTGACAAAATTTTCTTACATTTTCCTATCCCTTGGCACAAATCAAAAAACCGTCGGGTAGTAAGTGATGAGTTTGCCCTAGAAGTTCAAAGAGTGCTTAAAAAGGGCGGTTTGTTTGAGCTAAGGAGCGATGACAAAGATTATACTGATTTTAGCACATCTGTGTTTTTAAATCTTGATCTTGCAAATTTGCAGATTTACAAAAACAGATTTTTAGAGGTCTCAAGCAAATACGAAGATCGCTGGGTTCGCCAAAATAAAGATATTTTTGATATGATTTTTACAAACTCAATCCACTCTAATAGCTCAAAAATAAGTGGTGAGTTTGTTTTTGATAAACCAAATTTTGATCAAATTTGTTCAAATTTAGCCCCAATTACGCATAAAGGCGATGATTTTTTTATTCATATTCAAAGAATTTATAAAAACGAAGCAAATTTAATACTTAAAATCGCATTTGGTTCATTTTACAAACCAGAACATATTTTTGTTTTAATTAACAAAAATGAGATAAAATATTTTATCAAAACGCCATTAAAAACACAGCCAAATTTAAAAGCTCATCAAAAGCTAAAGGAGTTGCTATTTTGCAAAATATAATTGAAGCAAAAAATGTGAGTATTTGTTATGAAAAAGGTCTAAACATAATAAATAATGCAAATTTCGCCATCAAAAACAAAGATTTTGTTTTTATTACTGGCAAAAGTGGCTCTGGGAAATCAACGCTGATAAAATCAATGTATGGTGCAATCGGTCTAAATGGCGGAGAAATGAAAGTTTGTATGAATAATCTTTCAAATATTTCTCGCTCCAAGCTTACCGCACTTCGCCAAAAACTAGGGCTTATTTTTCAAGATTTTAGATTGATAAATGAATGGAGTGTGGAGAGAAATATTATGCTTCCTTTGCTTATAAAAGGCTATAATATTTCTGTTTGCCAAAAACAAGTATCAAAGCTACTAAAACATGTAAATTTGCTCCACAAATCAGATAAATTTCCACTTGAATTAAGTGGCGGAGAGCAACAAAGAGTCGCAGTAGCAAGGGCTTTGGCACACAATCCGCAAATTTTGCTTTGCGATGAACCAACAGGAAGTTTAGATGAATATTCAAGTGATATTATTTGGTCTTTGCTTAGATCAGCAAGAGATGGGCTTGGGACTTGCGTGGTTGTAGTTACTCACAAAATTCCTTCTGGTATCAGACTTCCATATAGACATTTTGAAATCGTAAATGGAGGAATACATGAAATTCCTTAAATCCCACATAGGAGTGATTTTTCCATTATTAATACTTTTGTTTTCTATTGAATTTAGTATTATGGTAGGCAGAATCGTAGATGATTATGAATCAAAAATGGGAAAAGATTATAATATCATAGTTGTTAGTGAAAAAGAGCTCAAAAAAGCAGATCTAAAAGAAGCAATCAATACATTTGATGATATAGAAGAATTAGACACAAGCGAAGTAATTAATCGCCTTAAAAACGATATTTCAATCAAAAATTTAACACTTTTAAAAAATACTTTGCCTAAATTTTATTCAATCAAACTAACAAGTTTTCCAAGTGCTTCTTATCTAAACAAAATCAAAAATGATCTTAATAAATTTGAAGGGGTCAAAAAAGTAGAGACATTTTCTAATACTTACGATAAAATTTATAAGCTTTTGGTTATGTTTAAAAATATTTCTGAGTATTTTACGGCACTTGTCGCTTTAATGGGTATTATTTTGATTTTTAAACAAATGCGAATTTGGATTTATGAACACAGACAAAGAATAGAAATAATGTCATATTTGGGCGCACCGTATTGGCTAAAATCAGCTATGTTATACAAACTTGCTTTGATTGATAGCGTGATAGCTACTTTTTTGGTTTGTATTTTTTATATGTTAATTTTAAATTTAGATTCATTGCAAGTCGCTGTTGTAGGCGTGGGATTTGATATTCCAAATTTAAATCTTTTAGGAGATGGATTTATTTTGTTTGTGGCTTCAATATTAGCTTCAATTATTTCTGTTAGCCTTGTAATGCTTAATTCTAGAGAAGTTAAATGAGATTTTTATTTATATTTTTGTGTTTTGGGATTGTTTTTGGGGCAAATGTCCAAGATAAAATCAAAAACCAACAAAACACGATAAAATCCAATCAAAGACTAGAAGTCAAAATCAACAAAAAATTAGATGATTTGGCAAATGATATTATTAAAGGCGAAAAAAATATCCAAAAAACAAATTCTCAAATCGAAGATCTCAGAGTTCAAGTCAAAAAACTAGAATCTAGAGCTAGTAGTGCAAATGTAGAGCTAAACAAACTCACAAAACAAAACAACGAGCTAATCAAAAATCAAAAACAAATGGAAATGCGTCTAATAAAAATAATTAGCGAAGATTTTGCTTATGATTTGATAGCTCCAAAAGATTTCAAAGAAAGCCAAGAAAGCATAATCGCAGATGAAATTCTAAGCAGACTTAGCACATCTATTAGAGATGAATTTGCTAGATTGGCTAAAAATTATACTATGACTTCTGATTTAATTGAAATTCAATCAAAAAAAATAAATTCAATAAAAAGCGATTTAAGGGATTTTAAAACCAAACAAGCAAGACTTAGTTCTTTGCAAACAAAACAACAAAATTCTTTATCAAATTTAAAAAAAGACAAAGACAATTACACAGCCCAATTAAGAAAAATCCAAGCCCAGCAAATAGAGCTTAGAAAAACGCTTGAAGATCTCCAAATAGTAGCTAAAAACGCAAGAGCAAAAAAACAACAAGAAAGCGTAAAAGAGCTTCAAACTGATTATAAAATGAGTGTCAAACGATATAATGGCCCAAAAACCATAGCCCCGCTTGATGAATTTAGCATAAAACAAAAATTTGGAGATTATATAGATCCAATTTATAAAATTAAAATTTTCAACCAATCTGTGGTTTTGAGATCAAATGAACCAAATGCTAGGGTCAAAAGCGTATTACCAGGCAAAGTTGTTTTTGCCAAAGATACAGCTGTGCTTGAAAAAGTGGTTATTGTAGAAAACGAAAATGGAATTCACACTATTTATGCACATTTGAGCAAAATTGCTCCAACAATTAAAGTTGGAAGTCAAATAAAAAAAGGCTATATTATAGGCAGAGTAGAGCAAGATCTTACTTTTGAAGTAACACAAAGAAATTATCATATAAATCCAATGGATTTAATTGCTTCAAAATAGTTATAAAATATTAAAGAGTTTTTGGATATAATTCACGACATTTTTAGGAGATTCTCATGGGAAGTGCAAAGCGTGTTTTGGTGAAGTTTTCTGGTGAAGCTTTGGCTGCAGAAATTGGCTTTGGTATAGAAAACAGCATATTAAAATATATTGCTGGTGAAATAAAAAGCCTTGTTTTAGCCGGTGTGCAGGTTTGCATCGTAATAGGCGGTGGGAATATAATTAGAGGCGTGAGTGCTGCAAAAGATGGGATTATCAAAAGAACAAGTGGCGATCACATGGGAATGCTCGCAACTGTAATCAATGCAATAGCCCTAAGAGAAGCTTTAGAGCATTTTGGAGTTGATGTAAGAGTTCAAAGTGCGATTAAAATGGAAGCTATCTGTGAGACTTTTATTATGGGTAGAGCCAAAAGACATTTAGAAAAAGGCAGAGTTGTTATTTTTGCAGCTGGGACTGGAAATCCGTTTTTTACTACCGATACAGCTGCGACTTTGAGAGCTGTGGAAATAGATGCAGATATGATTATAAAAGCTACAAAAGTAAATGGTGTATATGATAAAGATCCAAATAAATTTAAAAATGCAGTTTTATTAAATGAACTAAGTTATGAAAGAGCAATGCACGATAATATCAAAGTTATGGACGATACAGCCATCGCTTTAGCCAAAGATAACAAACTCCCAATTGTGGTTTGCAATATGTTTGAAGAAGGAAATTTGCTCAAAATCATAAATGGAGATTTATCAAATTGTTCTATAGTAAAATTTTTATCAGAAAAGGAAACAAATGAGAAGTGAAGAAATTATCACAAAAGCTTTAGCACAAGTAGGCGATGATAGATATAAGCTTACTTTGATGGTGGCAAAAAGAGCAGAGCAGTTATCATCTGGTGCTCAACCACTTATTGAAAATACATCTAAAATGAAATATTCAGATATTGCTATTATGGAAATAGCAGAAGGTAAAATTACACTAGATGGTATCTCTGAGTCAAAATGACAAAGAAAAAGCTTTAGAAGAGCTAATTGAAGAAGTAGTAGATTGCAAAAGCGTAGAATCAGCTAAAGA
>JAGAZK010000090.1 GCA_017940085.1 Campylobacter sp. | reverse complement strand
GTAAATTTCCAGTTTTTAGATCTGTTACTTCTATTTGAGCACTATCATTTAATATGACATTTACGACTTTTGAATTATCAGTATTTCCTAAGGCTCTACCGATACTATCAAGTAATTCTTGCATAGTAGAATCAGCTGTCATAGAAAATTTGGCACTAAATGTCTCTCCTGTAACTTTTTTGCCACGAATAAAAAATGTAGTATCTGGTAAATTTGGTAAATTGCTTTCTTCAAAACTTCTATCATAATCTAGATTCCAATCACTTTCTTGAGCAAGTGGAGAGCGATAATTTTTACCGATTAATTCATAAATTTTGCTTGTCTCGTTCATATAAACTTCTTTGTCATTATCAAGCAATTTTTCTCTATTATTCATCATTGATACATTTGTGGTAGTAATTTTTTTGTAATCATTATCTCTGCCAAAAAATAGCGTTTTGCCATCGATATTTTGTGGCAACATTTGATCATGCCCCATAATTGCTTTTAAAATTTGATCGTTTCCGTGATAAGCCCCATCATCACTAATAGGCTTGACATCAAGAGCAGTTCCTGAGAATAAATATTGACCATTGATTGAAGTATTTGCGACTTGGACTAGATTGTTTCTAATACCTTGCAAATCATTTGCTATGGCATTTAGTGAAGTTGGATCATGCACGCCATTATTTGCAGCTTGAATTAATTTTGTGCGAAAAGTCGTCAAAAGCTCGACCATATCCCCCAAAGCACTATCTGAATTTTTTGTAAATTCACTAGCTTTTGTGCCTGTTTCTTGGACTTGTTTTAAAATCGCAATTTCATAATCAAGTCTAGTAGAGCTTGAAAAAATACTGCTATCTTCGTAAGTTTCGTTGATTTTTAGCTTTGATGAGAGTTTTTGTATTGTTTGATTGACATCAAAAGAACTTTTTTGATAATTTTTAATATTTGTCTTTAAAGTCAGCATATTTGTAATTCGCATTTTTAGCTCCTAAAAATTTGACTTTAAATCGGCAAAAACTCTATTTTGTTTATATCAAATTTGTTAATTGCTTAATGATTATGAAAAATAATCCAGAACCTATCATAGCTACAGGAACAGTAATAACCCAAGCAAGTCCTATTGGTTTGAGTAGTCCCCAATTAGCACTTTTATTATAAATCCCTATTCCAAGCACAGCTCCAATCAAAACATGAGTTGAGCTAATAGGAAGTCCCATTTGAGTAGCTACCAAAATCACGAAACTCGAAGCTAATTCTGCACTAAATCCTGTAGTAGGCACGATTTCAGTGAGTTTTGATCCGACTGTCGTGATTACTTCTTTGCCTAAAAACCAAAGCCCCACGACAAGTGCGATACCAAAAGTTATCATAGCCGCAAAAGGCACAGGAGAATCGGCATTTATCGTGCTTGTTTTTAGCACATCTAAAATCGCCGCAAAAGGACCGATTGCGTTTGCAATATCGTTTGCTCCGTGTGAAAACGCAAAAGATGAAGCAGTAAAAAGCTGAAACCAGCCAAAGACTCTATTTATGGCTTTTGTGGAATTATCTTTTTTAATCACATTTATGAGTGCTAAGCTCACCAAATAAGCAACAGTGGCTATTACGAATATTATCCAAACTTTTTCTATCAAATCTAAGTCTAAATTTACATTTTTTAGACCTCTTAATAACATACTCGTGCTTATGATGATAGCACCTACAGCAGCTACTATTGGTATATGAATACGCATATAAAATGCCACATCAAATTTCTTTTCGTTTTCTCTCATTTCTTCAAGTCTCAAAACAAAATCGCTTTTTGTTTTTGGATTGTCATCATCATACAAAACTATCTTTTTAAATGTTTCTATTTGTTCTTTTACTGGCTTTGTGGAAAGCTCTTTGACATACAAATTTTTATATAATTTCTTTTGATATTTTAGTTTTTTTAGCTCTTCTTGCAAATTTGCAGACGACAAAATTATTCTTTTTTTGATATACCCAAAAATAATATAAGCCAAAATCCCACCAGCTAGTGGCGAAATAAACCAACTTATAACTATTTCTCCGATTTTTTCCCATTTTATCATGTGGAGCGCTTCATCGCCACCGCTAAATAAATATCCCATAACCATACCAGCACCGACAATTCCGCCTACAATTGAGTGAGTAGTAGAAACCGGCATTCCAAATTTAGTAGCGATAAATAGCCAAAATCCAGCACTAAGCAAAGCTGACATCATAACAATCGCAAAAGCCATTGGTGGGATTTGTGAATCACTAGACATAGAAACAATACCACTTCTTACGGTGTTTGTAACCTCTCCGCCTGCGAAAATCGCACCACTTAGTTCAAATACAGCAGCAATAATTAAAGCTTGTTTGATTGTGAGAGTTTTGGCACCCACGCTTGTGCCAAATGAATTTGCTACATCGTTTCCACCGATATTAAATGCCATAAACAAGCCAAAAATACTAGCTAAAATAAATAATAACAAATGATTGCTTGGAATATAATTGTATCCCCAAATGAAAAATGCGATTAATGAAATCACAAAAAATAATAAAGCAAATTGATTGTCTTTTGAAACTAACCTACTAAAATTCATAAACTCTCCTAAAATCCACTAAATTTGATCAGCTTTTTTTGATTTATTGGTTGGTCGTGTTGTTTTTGCGACTACTTTGTTTTTTGCCAATACCCCCCCCCAGCTGACGACTTGGGGCTGGTTTTGGGCTTGATGATTGTTTTGGAGCTCGTTTTTGTGTTTGTTTTGACGGGCGTTTTGTGGTTTGTTTGGTTTGATTTTCTTTTTGAACTTTGATTTTTTGAATAGTTTTTTCAGCTTTTACGATATTTTGCTCTTTTGTTTGTTTGTGTCCGTCTTTGACAAGCATTGTAGCAAATTTAACCGCTTGAATATAGCTTGAAACATCAGCTACGCCCTTGTATGCTATATCAAAAGCAGTTCCATGATCTACACTTGTGCGAATTATAGGCAAATTTAAACTCACATTAAATGATTTATCAAAAAACAAAGCTTTTAGCGGGATTAGACCTTGATCGTGATACATTGCGACCAAACGATTGCAAGATTTGAGCGAAGTCGCACTAAAAGCGGCATCTGGCACCAAAGGTCCTACAAAAATCTCTTTTTTGAGTTTTGAATTTGCTAATTTTATTGCTTTGGCGATTTGTTTTTCTTCTTTACCACCCATTACTCCATAATCACTCGCATGTGGGTTAAATCCCAAAACGCCGATTTTTTCAAATTTAGTTGATTTGTATAAATCAAGCAAAAATTCATAAACTCTTTTTGTTTTTATTAGTTTGCTTACGGCTTTTAAGGCTACATGATCGCTAAAAAGTGCGACAAACAAGTCATTGCACCCAAGCATCATAATGCCTCGTTTTTTGTAAATTTTACTCAAAGCATCAGTATGTCCTACAAAAGGCACTTTTGCCTTGCTCCAAGCTTGTTTATTTATAGGCAAAGTTACGATAGCATCGGCTTTTTGAGTTTTGAGAGCCAAAAGTGCATTTTGAAAACTAATAAAAGAAAATTTACCGCTTTTTTTGCTGATTTTTGCTGGTTTTATTTCAAACTCACTTCCACATTCTATCAAAGAAATATCTTGTGGAATATCGGTTTTAAGAAGTTTTGCCGCATTTGAGAGCAAAGATTTATTTATACAATATATTGGTTTGCAAAATTTGCTAATTTCGCTATGAGCTTTGAGAGCTATTTCAGCTCCGACACCATTTATATCCCCTAAACTAATAGCTATTTTTACCATTTTAAGCAACCTTTCTCAATAAATAACTAACTCTGAATTATACGCCTATCAAAATAAAACTTTTATAAAATTTTAAAAATAAAATTTAACCCAATTTTTAAATTATTAATTTTTTCATATCCAAAATCGCTTGTCTTAGCCCTACAAATACACTTCTTGCAACTATACTTTGACCTATATTTAGCTCAAAAATTTCTGGAATTTTAGCGATCAAATCTACATTTTGATAATTTAGCCCGTGTCCAGCTGCGACTTTGAGCTTTAAATTTGCACCAAGTTTGGCGGCTTTTTTGATTCTATCGAGTTCTTTATTTAAAAGCTTTTCAAGCTCAAATTTACTTAAATTTAAATCTTTTATCAAATATTTTGTGTGTGGCAAATTTGAGTTTAGCATCAAAAATGCGTTTGCATAAGCTCCTGTGTGAAGCTCTACACAATCCACGCCAAGTTCGGCTGATTTTTGCACGATTTTTGGATCAGGATCTATGAAAAGCGATACTTTTATGCCGTTTTGATTGAGTTTTTTGATAGCTTTTGGAAGTTTGGTGGAGTTTAAATTTAATCCGCCCTCAGTTGTAAGCTCGGCTCTATTTTCAGGCACCAAAGTAGCTCTGTGCGGTTTGAGATCACACACAATATCAATTATTTCTTGACTAGTTGAGCATTCTAAATTTACAGGAATATGACTAAATTTAATGATATTTTGCGTATCGATTTCGTTGATATGGCGGCGATCTTCTCTTAAATGAATAGTGATTTGATCGGCACCAGCACTCACAGCTGTAAATAAAGCTTCTAAAATATCAGGATCATTTACAGCCCTTGCTTC
>JAGAZK010000089.1 GCA_017940085.1 Campylobacter sp. | reverse complement strand
GGCTCATCTGTAACATAAACTGGCAATTTCATAAGCTCAGATAAATATTTATCAAGCCCCCTAATCAAAGCTCCACCGCCACTTAATACAATTCCATGTTCAACAATATCAGCTGCCAAATCAGGTGGAATATGTTCTAAAACAGATTTTAGGGCATCAGCCATTTCTTTAATTGGCTCTTTCATCGCATCTCTAATATCTTCACTAGTAATCTCAATACGACTTAATAGACCAGTTATTTGATCTCTACCTTTTACGGTCATTATTAATTCTTTTTGCAATGGATATGCTGAGCCTATTTTTATTTTAATAGATTCAGCTGTTCTTTCACCGATTAATAAATTGTATTTTTCTTTGATATAGCTTACGATACTAGCATCTATTTTATCTCCAGCGACTCTAATTGATTTACTATTTACAAGACCGCCAAGAGATATAACGCCGATTTCTGTAGTTCCGCCACCAATATCTACGATCAAACTTCCTTGTGGTTCTTTGACAGGTAAATTTGCTCCAATAGCTGCTGCCATCGGCTCTTCTATCAAAAATACTTCTCTAGCACCAGCACTTAATGCACTTTCTCTAACAGCTTTTCTTTCAACTTGGGTAAGCCCGTAAGGCACTGAAATTATAATTCTAGGGCGTAAAAAGCTTTTTCTTTTATGTGTTTTTTCTATAAAATATCTAATCATTCTTTCAGTCATATCAAAATCCGCAATAACGCCGTCTCTCATAGGTCTTATTGCTTCTATATCACCAGGAGTTTTGCCGACCATTTCTTTTGCGTCATGTCCTACAGCTAGGATTTTTTGTTTGCCATATTTTTCTCTTTGGACAGCTACAACGCTTGGTTCGTTTATGACTATGCCTTTATCTTTCACAAGCACTAAGGTATTAGCTGTGCCTAAATCTATACCCATATCGCTTGAGAAAAATCCAACTATTTGATCTAATATCATTTTTTTCCTTTGTATTAATTTTGTGTTTTCACTAAAAGCGGTTCAGCTTCACCATTAGCAGCTTCTTTTGAAATTACGACATCATAGCCTTTTAGCTCTGGCAAATTAAACATAATATCAGTCATAATTTCTTCCATTATGCTTCTAAGCCCCCTAGCTCCTGTCTTTCTAGCTATTGCTTGTTCGGCTACTGTTTTAATAGCATCATCATTAAATTTCAAATTTGCTCCGTCTATGGCAAATAGTTTCTTATACTGCTTTAAAAGTGCATTTTTTGGCTCAGTTAAAATCCTAATCATATCATCAGCAGTAATTTTGTTCAAAGTAGCAATACTATGAAGTCTGCCAATAAGTTCAGGAATTAAACCAAAATGCACTAAATCATCAGGTTCTACCAAATGAAGTAAATTTTGTTTTTCGTCTTTACCTCGTTTTTCTTGTCCAAATCCAAGCACATTTTTACCAATTCGTCTTTCAATAATCTCTTCAAGCCCGTCAAATGCACCACCACAAACAAATAAAATATTTGTAGTATCTACTTGGATAAAATCTTGATTAGGATGTTTTCTACCACCTTTTGGTGGAATATTTACCACACTTCCTTCAATAATCTTAAGCAAGGCTTGTTGAACTCCCTCGCCACTAACATCTCTTGTGATAGATCTATTTTCGCCCATTCTTGCAATTTTATCTATTTCATCTACAAAAACTATGCCTTGTTCAGCTTTTTTGACATCTCCACCAGCGACTTGAACAAGTTTTGTGA
Organism: Campylobacter sp.; assembly: GCA_017940085.1. Taxonomy (GTDB): domain Bacteria; phylum Campylobacterota; class Campylobacteria; order Campylobacterales; family Campylobacteraceae; genus Campylobacter. The sequence continues at coordinate 2,588 of JAGAZK010000089.1, read as the reverse complement.
GTATATTTTCTACATCTTCACCGACATATCCAGCTTCAGTGAGACTTGTAGCATCGCAAATCGCAATTGGGACATCTAAATATTTTGCCAAAGTTTGTGCCATAAGAGTTTTACCACTTCCTGTTGGACCAATTAATAATATATTTGATTTGGCAATTTCTGTATCATCATCTTTGATTTGAGTTTGTTTAAAAATCCTTTTATAATGATTATAAACACCCACACTAAAGACTTTTTTAGCTTTTTCTTGACCGATTACATAATTATCAAGAACTTCTTTTAATAATTTTGGCGTGATATTGCTATAATCTCTAGTTTCTGTTTGTTCTACTTCGTTTTTTCTATCATTAAAAAATATTCCATAACCAGCTTCAACACAATTTTTACATATATAAGCACTGCTCACTTTGTTTGCAAGCATTGCACCCACTACTTCTTCGCTCTCACCACAAAAAGTACATCTCTTAGCCATTAATATCTTCCTTTTTAAGCGGGATTCCTCTTGTTGTGTTTATAATAAATTCGCACATTTTTTTAGCATATTTGCCTGGATTTTTTTCTAAAAGCTCTTCGGCATTATCTTTTAATCCACCGCCACTTCTAAACAAAAATTTATAAGCTTTATTTATTTCTTCAACAATTTCTTTGTCAAATCTACGGCGAATTCCTACTAAATTTAATCCCCTAATATAAGCCCTATTTCCTTCAGCCAAACAAAATGGCACCACATCTTGGCTAAGTGCAGATGCTCCGCCTATCATACAACTCTCTCCCACATGGACAAATTGATGAATAGGTGTAAGACCGCCCACAACCACATAATCATCAAGCTTAACATGACCAGCTAGCGTGGCACTATTTGCTAATATTATATTGTCTCCAAGTCTGCAATCATGAGCTATATGACAATAAGACATTATAAAAGCATTATCGCCTATTGTAGTAAGTCCATTGCAATCTTCAAATTTGTGTGTTCCTGAATTTATTGTGCAAAATTCACGAATTGTAGCATTTTTGCCTATTCGCACACCTGCATTTTCTTCATTGTGATATTTTATATCTTGTGGGACATCGCCAATTATAGCATAGCTATAAATTTTACTATTATTACCAATAATCGTATCACCAATAATCCTAGCACCTTGCTTTATAGTTACGCCCTTGCCTAAAACAGCTTTTGAGCTAATAAAAGCATGAGCTTCTATAACGCAATCTCTGCCAATAATGGCTCCATCTTCAATAATGGCTGTATCGTGAATCTTACTCATTTATTTACTATCATTGCACTTAATTTTGCTTCGCTAGTTAGTTTGCCATCTACAAAAGCTTTGCCATCGAGCACCCAAACTGAGCCTTTATGTTTGACTACTTCTAAAACATATTCCAATCTATCGCCCGGACGAACTGGAGATCTAAATTTAGCCCCGTCTATACTCATAAAATAAACAACTTTATTGCTTAAATCATCATCTGGCATACTTTTAAATGCCAAAACTCCACCAGCTTGAGCCATTCCTTCAAGTATCATTACGCCAGGATACACAGGATGACCAGGAAAATGTCCTTGAAATATCGGTTCTCCTATGGTTACATTTTTGTATGCTTTGATACTTTTGCCAACTTCTAATTCAGTAACTCTATCTACAAGCAAAAGCGGATACCTATGTGGTAAAATATTGTGTATTTCGACTATATCTATCATTGATTAACCTTAAATAAATGCGTAATTCTATCTAAAATTACCATAAATTCAGCTAAAATAAAAAAGAAAATTTAATATAAATTTCAAAAAATTTTCACTCTAATAAAATTTGTTTAAAATAGTGGTAGATTTCTTTAAAATACATAATTTTAAGTATTTTGATTAAATTTTTAACTTGATTTTTAATAATTTAGAGTAAAATGCTCCCATTTAAATTTATTCAAGGATTTTTATGCAAATTTACAAAGGAAAAATCAAAAACGACAAAACGCCGACACAGTTGTATTATGCCAAACAAGGCATTATAACGCCACAAATGGAATTTGTCGCAAAAATAGAGCAAGTTGATCTGAATTTTTTAAGAGAGCAAATTGCAGCAGGAAAGCTCATAATCCCCGCAAATATAAATCACGAAAATCTCGTTCCTATGGGGATTGGTAGAGCATTAAAATGCAAAATCAACGCAAATATCGGCTCATCGGCTCTTGCTAGTGATATAAACGAAGAGATTGAAAAATTAAAAATTTCGATTAAATACGGTGCAGATACCGTTATGGATCTAAGCACAGGCGGGGATTTGGACGAAATTCGCCGTGCAATCATCGCAAATTCAACCGTTCCAATCGGCACGGTGCCGATTTATCAGATTATCCACGATATTAAGGATTTAGATAATCTAACGCCAAAAATTATGCTTGATTGTATCGAAAAACAGGCTAAGCAAGGTGTTGATTATTTCACTATTCATGCTGGATTTTTGCTTAAATTTATGCCACTTGTTGCCAAACGCAAAATGGGAATAGTAAGCAGGGGTGGCTCATTAATGGCAAGTTGGATGATGAAACATCACAAAGAAAATCCTTTTTATGAAGCTTTTGATGAAATT
>JAGAZK010000088.1 GCA_017940085.1 Campylobacter sp. | reverse complement strand
GGCTTAGCAGTTACTGGAATAATACCCGTTGGCAAAATATCATCGCCCAAAACTGCATTTAAAAAACTAGATTTCCCGCTACTAAACTGCCCGACAACAGCGATATTTAGCGGCTCTTGAAGAAGTTTGCTAAGGGAATTTAGTTTGTTTATTAATTCCGAGCTTGGGTGAAATTTTGGCTCACAAATAGATGTATAAAATCTCTCAAAAGCTCCGTCAAATCCATCATCAAAGCTAATTTCATAACAATCTTTTTATTCTTTAATAAATACTTTTAGCAATTTTTTAACCTAGAAATAATTTGATTGATTTGATTTAATTTTGATTTTAAATTTAGGGCTAATTCTTGGGCTTGTTTGGTGTCGTTTATAGATAAATTTAGCGAATTTTCAAGCTCAGCTTGTTTGGATAAAAAATCATTTTTTAAAATATCCATTTGTTGATTTATATTTTTTGCAAAATCAGCTATGCACTCATTTGAGAGATTTTTTAGCATTTTTGCAAGGTCTAAATTTGAAATAAATTTATCAAAAAGCAAATTTATTTCATTTTCGTCAAATTTGGATTTTATGATATTAAAAAGATCTGTTTTTAGTCTGGTATAGCCTATATTTGTGATATTGTCATCAAAATATTTCTTAATATCAGGCAAGATAAAATTTAATTCATTTATGCCAAATTTGAGCCTAAAACTTTCACAAAATGACTCTAAATCTTTTTGAATTTTTTGTTTGAAATCTCTAAAAAGATCAATAAAAAGGTCGTTAAATCCACTCTCGCAAATCACGCCAATACGATCAAAATCAATTTTTTGTTTTTTTGAATTAGAATAATTTATATCGCAAACAATCCTGTCTTTTATGCGTGAAATAATGCTTTTAATGGCACTAAATTCATTTGTATCAAAGTCTAAATTTGCATTTAGCAAATTTAATTCATTTTGTATGTTTTTGATATTCTCAGATATATTTTCAAGCTTGGTTTTAAGGGCGGTAATTTCTTGATTTGCCAAAGAATTATCATGATTTAAAACCCTTAATTCCAAATCTAAGTTCAAAGCAATATTTTGAGCAATCAAATTTAATTCTTTTTTGTAATTATCAATAATCATCGCTGCTTTTGGGCTGTTATCACCAAAAAAACTCTCATACAAATAATTTTTTAGCTCATTAATGCCTTGATTTGTTTTAGCAGAAACTGCAAAAAATTTAACGCTTTTTGCTAAATTTACATCAAATCCATAATCTTTTAGCTCAGTTTCGATGCTCTTTTTAGTGTATTCTAAGACCTCATCAATTTCATTTTGATTAATCAAATCAGCATGAGTTAAAAGCACGATTAGTCCAGCACTTTTGGTATTTTTCAAAGTATCGCAAATAAAGCTCATATCTTTTTTGGTAGAACTTTGAGCAGCATTCATTAGATGAAGTATAAAATCGCTTTTTTGCATATAATTTTTAGTAAGCTCTTCTCTCCAAATCACGGCATCATCAAGTCCTGGGGTATCAACTATACAAATGCCGTCTTTTAAAATATCTAAATTTGCTCCTAAAATACAGTTTTTGACATAACGATTAAATTTGCTTGAAACTGCGGTATATTGAGTAATCTCGTCAATTTTGATATTTTTATCTTCAAGATTAATCGGCTCAAGAT
>JAGAZK010000087.1 GCA_017940085.1 Campylobacter sp. | reverse complement strand
CACCACCTGTAATTGCTATCATCTTAAATTTGCCTTTTTGCTTATCATTAAAACCATTCCTATACCTACACACAAAGCCAAAATAGAACTCCCGCCATAGCTTAGAAACGGCACTGCGATTCCTTTAATAGGAGAAATTGAAGTAATACCATAAGCATTGATGATAAATGCCAAAGTTATCATAGTACCAATACCTAAAGTAAATAAATGATATGATTTATTTTCACTTCTTGCTGAAATCCTAAGTATTCTAAAAACCATAAATAAAAACAAAGCCGTAATTCCCAAAATCCCTACAAAACCGATCTCTTCAGCAATTCCTGCTAAAACAAAATCCGTATGAACTTCGCTTAAAAATCCTAATTTAAATGTGCCATTTCCCAGCCCCACTCCAAAAAATCCACCATGATAAATGGCATTTAATGAGTGAGTGATTTGATAAGGCTCTTCACCGCTTGTAAGTCTGAGCATATCTGCTAAATCTTGTGGGAAAAATTTCAAAATAAAATCTTGATTTACAATCCACCATGACTCAAGTCTTTTGATCCTGTGTGGTTGAGTAAAAATCAACAAAACAAACAAAAACAAAGCCATAATTCCAGATAATACAAAAAGTTTTTTACTTGTCCCTGCAAATGTCGCTAAAATCATCAAAACAAAGCCAAGAACGACAACTTGACCCAAGTCTTTTTGCAAAATACCCACAAGAAATACGACAAACGCACCAAATAACACAAAATAAGGCATTAATAATTTAAATTCTTCCCCTAAGCGTTTTTGAGTATCGTCAATTTTCCTAGTAAAGCTCCAAGCTAAGAAAAATATAAATCCGACTTTGAAAAATTCAACTGGAGACAAAGAGACAACCCCGAGTCTAATCCATCTTTTTGCCCCGCCAGTTATAGGAGCTAGGGAAGATGGCATAAACTGCATAGCAATCAATAAAATAATAGATCCAAAAAACAAAGTAAAACCGACAAATTCAAACATACTTACTTCGCCAAATACTTTTTGATCAGGATCTAGTTTTGAAAACAACCAAATAATCATAATTCCGACAAAACCAACCAAAAGTTGTCTAACAAAAAAATGATATTTGCCATAATCATAATAAAGCACTGTAAATACAGAAAGAGATAATGAAAAAACTATCCCAATCGCAATCAAAATCGCACAAGTATAAAATAATTTGAAATCAGCACTCATTTAAAGCTCTTTTATTCATTGTTTAGCTCTTCTGCGACTTTGGCAGCAAGTTTTAGTTTCTCACTATCAAAATGCGTATAAATCCGAGAAGTATTCAAACTAGCATGACCCAAAGCTTCTTGGACAAGCACTAAATCTTTTTGTTTTTTGTAAAGCATGGTTGCAAATGTGTGTCTGAGCATGTGAGCTCCATTTTTTTGCTTTCTAATACCAGCTTTGAATAAAATTTGCTCAACTATCCTGCTTACATAAGCTTGAGTTAAAGGCTCTGCGTTGCGGTTTATAAACAAATATCCTTCTTGATTTATATAATTTATCGCTATAGTATCTAATAAATCTTGTATTAAATGCTTTTTTATCATAACTATACGGTATTTATTGCCCTTGCCCCTAATCCTTAAAATATACAAATCTCCATCTTCGCTCAAATCTTTTCTTTTTAATTTCAAAGCTTCACTTACTCTAATTCCAGTAAAAATAATAATTTTTATGATTAATCTATTACGAATTGTGTTTTGTTTGAAATCAACACTATCAAGTGCATCTAAAAATCTATGAACTTCATCTTCACTCATAAATTCAGGTAGTTTTTGACCCTGCTTACCACTAACTCCACCCCAATTTTTGAGCTCGATATTGTATAAAAATGTATTTTTCTCGCTATCTTCGTTTTGTTTGTCAATAAATTTAAAAAAATTTATTACCGCAATTCTATAATTTTTTTTGCTCGCATCACTCAATGCCCCAGTAACGCTTGCCAAAACTTCACTCAAAAGCTCTTCATCGATTTGCTTCATAGACGAAAGCTCATAAAAACAAAGCACTTCATAAATTTTTTTAAGCGGATTAAAATAAGTATTAATACCGGTAAGTCCAGCATTTCTAGCTTGTTTGACAAAACCATCGAGCTCATCTATATTATTTACGCCTTTTGTAAGAGCATAATTAACTGAAGCCAAAGCTGCTCTATCTAAAAGTTCTTTGTTTGAGAGTGAATTTAGTTTAAATTTGACAAATTTAGTAAGCCAAAAAATAAAAGACTCACTAAATTTGTCTTTGCAATCAAGAGCATATTTCATTTAGTTTTTTCGTCCAGCTTTTCCTGCGATGATAAATCTAAGAGCATTTAGTTTGATAAATCCATTTGCGTCTTTT